>JALRJW010000094.1 GCA_023268955.1 Aliarcobacter sp.
ACTAATGAAATTTTAAAATTAGCAAATTCAAAGAGTAATACTTTATCAAAAATGAATAAAGGTGCAAAAGAAGTTACGTGTAAAGAAATTGATACACCATCTGGAACTATGTTGATTGTTGAATTATTAACTTGAGTGATGTTTTGTACATTTTCAGCTTTTTCTTCCATTGCGCCGACTACTCCATAAATTTACAACACACATATTGCTTTTTTAACTGTAGATCATAAAGCCTTAATTTCCAAAAATTAGATCAAAAAAAGATTCACAATTTTTTTGATTAATTTGAGAATTTGTTTCTTCGGAAGAACTTATCTTGGCGTATTCATGCGTCACAAATGCGATATCTTTCTTGACGATTTGCCATTTCTTTAGTTTTTGCTGAGGTAATAATGCTGCACAGATTTCAAAATCTTTTCTACCGATATCGTCCAATAAGTAAAGTCTCTGAATTACATCATTTTTTTTATCACCTGTTGATTGCGAAAAATTGTTAGTGCCAAATGTTTTTTTGTCTTTGTCTGTTATTTGAGGATGTTGAGATTGAATGATGCCACTTAGGCTTGAACTAGCGTATAAATTCGTTGTTTCGTGAACGCTCATCTGTATTTGATAATCACAACTCTGAGCGTCACGTGATGGATAATCACAAATAGAGTTATTAGCGACTTCGGCAAAACAAGCTAAGTTCGTTGAAACGGTTACAAGCACACTCAAGAGAAAAACAGTGTAAATTTTAAAAGCTAATATTTTTAAATTGTTTATCATTTTAATTTGTACCTGAATAATACTTGTATGGGGAAAAACAGCAAAAATTGTACCAATTCTGAAAAAAGTTGATTTGATAATCTTTATGTGAAACGCTGGACCGAGTATGAATTGCTAGGGAAAAAACCAAATGCGTGTTGTCGCAATCATAACAATAGAAAATGGCGAATTTTCAGATTGGTTGACTTTTTTTGAAAGCTATTCTGATGAACGGCATAAATTTGTTTGCATTGTGTTCCTTTTGTTATTTACAATAATGAATCCAGAGCTTATACTTTTTTTTATCTAAAGTCAAGTATGCATTACCTAAATCATAACTTGTTTTAGATTTTATAAATTGTATACACTCAGTATAAGATTTAAAATTAGGAATATCTTTTCTGATTATAGTATTATTATCTATCTTAATATTTAGTTTGATATCACTGTTTATCAAAGTTGATGAAACTATTGTTATAGCCGAATTTACAGCATCTAAAAGTAAGAACTCTTCTTTTTCTTTTTTCGGCATAAAGAAATTCCTAAAATCATCGATTGTTCTAGACATATATTCTAAAACACATTCAGCTTCCTTTGATTTCTTTTCCATAGTATCATAATCCAAACTATTCATATTATGTTTAAACTTAATACTCATAAGAATAGAAGATAATTCAGATAATGGTTGCCTCCATTGATGGGCAATATTAGATATCATTTCCCCCAAGGCTATAAATCTTGACTTTTGAATTAAAAGTTGTTCTTGTTCTCTGTTTTTTTCTAGCTCTTCTTTTACTCTCTCTTCTAAATTCTGTTCATTTAATTTAACTTGTTTTTGATAATTTTTTAAGACTTCATCTATCTTTTGAGCTACTATTAAAGAAATTAAAAGTGCAATTGATAAAAACATAACAAACAAAACTATATTTTGCATTACTTGATTTTTTATTTCAACTTCTAAACTTTTTCTTTTCTTTAAAAGTACACTATCTACTTCATCCATATATAATCCAACGGCAATTACCCAATTCCACTCAGGGAAAAGTTTAAAATATGAAATTTTTTGTTTTACTACTTCTGAATTTAATTTTTTGTATGCATATTGTGTATAAGATTCTCCAGTAATTTTAACATCATTAAGAAATTTTTCTCTAAATTTTTTTCCATTTTCATCAGAATAATTTGTTGAAATATAACTATTAATTAAATCCATTCTATTAGGGTTTACTAAAAGCTTTGCAAAGTTATCTCCTCCCTCAAAATTAATTATTTCATATACAAAAAAATAATTTGACTTTGTTTCTTGGAATGAAATATTATTTAATAACCTAATTGCATCTTTTTTTGATTCTTCTTCATTTTTATCTTCTTTTATAAGATTATAATTTAAAACATCAATAATGGTATTTACTTCTCTTTTAAGATTGATTTTCTGCTGATTATAATACTGTTCTTGAAAATCTTGCATATTTATTTCAAAATTCTCATAGGTATTTTTAACATAAAAATATGAAATCATTAAAATCATAGAAGTCATAATAATCATAAACACATAAATAATTATTTTGGGAAGGTTTTTTTCGTTAATATATGTCATTATTACTCCAAATACTTTATATGATATAATAACTAATATTAACTAATAAGGCATATTACAAATGAATAAACCTTTTATAAAAAAATTAAAAGCTTATACAGTTTTATACTTAGAAGATGAAGATGGTATTAGAAATAATATTTCAGAAATTTTAGAAGAGCTATTTGCAAAGGTAAGTACAGCTAAAAATAGTGCTGAAGCCATGATTAAATACAATGAAAATAAACCAGATTTAATTATATCTGATATTCAACTTCAAGGGAAAACTGGTATTGATTTTATAAAAGAGATTAGAAAATTTGATTCTAAAACTAGAGTAATAATTACTTCTGCTTTTACAGATTTAAATTATATGCTTGATGCCACAGAACTTCACCTTGTGAAATATATAGTAAAACCTATCACAAATGATAAATTATTTGAAGCACTTGAAACATTTGTCAACACATATGAATCAAATAAAAACTTTAGCTTAAGTGATGGATATATTTATGATTCAAAAAACTTAACCATAAAAAAAGAAGATGAAGTTATTATTTTAACAAAAAAAGAGGCTATTTTCTTAGGTTTATTACTTAATAAAAATAGATTAATTACATATGAAGAACTAGAAACTAAAATTTGGGATGATGAATCTGTAATGACTCCAAATGCAATGAGACTTTTTGTAAAAAACTTTAGGAAGAAACTTCCTAAAGATATTTTAAAAAATGTACAAGGAATGGGATATAAGTTAGAAATTTAAGTTATATACTCATCTTTCTTTGAACTTGATCTTTACCTAAAAATTCTTTTGCATTTGCATTAGATACAACTAATTTTGCGATATTATCAGTAATAATTGAAGCTTCTCTAGATTCACTAGCAATATTAGCATTTCTTTGAATTTGTTTGTCTAAATTATTTATAGCATCATTAATTTGTTCAATTGCTGATAACTGTTCTTTTGAAGAGCTTTCAATATCTCTAACTATTTCACTAGATTTAGAAATATCATCAGTAAGTTTATTATAACCAATGATCATTTTATCAGAAATTTGTTTTCCAATTTCTGCTTTTGTTGTCGCTTGTTCAACAATGTTTTTAATCTCTTTTGCAGCATCTGCACTTCTATTTGCTAGATTTCTAACTTCGCCAGCAACAACAGCAAAACCTTTTCCAGCTTCTCCAGCAGTAGCTGCTTCAACAGCTGCGTTAAGTGATAATATATTTGTTTGGAATGCAATTTGATCAATAACTGTAATAGCTTCATTAACATTTAAAATATTTTGTCTTAATTCATCCATTGCTTTTAATGTGTCATTAGCTAATACCTGTCCATCTTGAGCAGAATTTGATAAATTAATAGAAATACGATTCATGTTAACAACATTTTCTGTATTACTTCTGATAGTTTCTGTTATTTCTTGTAAGCTAGCTGCTGTTTCTTCAAGATTAACTGCAGATTGATTAGACAATACATTTACTTCATCAACATTTTTCAATAAAATATTTGAACTATGTTCTAGAGTTAAACCATTTGCTTTATTTTCAACTAGCATAGTTGTAATTGTTTGAGACATATTGTTAATATTTTCAATTAAATCTTTAATCTCACCTTCATTATTAGAAACATCAAGCTTTCTAGTATAATTATTTTCAGCATATTCTTTCAATAAAACTAAAATATTATTTATATTATCTTGTAATTTGTCAACAAAAGTATTTACTGAATTAGAAATGTAATTAAGTTTTTGATTTGAAGTATTTGTATGATAAATTTTATCACCAATGTATCCGTCACTCATTTTTTGAAGTAAAAGCATCATTTCACCATATACTTTTAACTCTTCTTCGTGCCTTTTATTTATAGTATCAACAACTGATTTAAGTTTAATCTTTATTGGCGTCTTGATTTTTGATAATTTATCAAGTTTTTCATTCATATCTTTAGGTAAAGAATTAATTTCATTGTTTAGATATTTTTCAATATTATCTAAAGCATCTAAAATTATTGCAGGATCGTTAGTATTTCCAATATATATTCCCATTATCTCTCACTTGCTCTTAATTTTTTATACAATTCTTGTGCATTTAAAACTTCTTCTTTAGTTGGTTTTACTCTAACTGAAATTAATCTTTCATTCCCATTATTATCTTTAGATTTATAAACAGTTGCATTAACCCAATAATAGTTTCCATTTTTTGTCATGTTTTTAACTATTCCATTCCAAGTTTTACCAGATTTAACAGTATCCCATAAATCTTTAAAAGCTGCTTTTGGCATATCATAGTGTCTTAATATGCTATGGGGCTGTCCTTTTAATTCTTCTTTATTATATTCAGACAATGTAATAAAATCTTCATTTGCATAGTTAATTAAACCCTTTGGACAAGTTTCACTAACTATCATCATTTCATTACTAAACTCTAATTCCTTACTCATCATAACCTCCAAATGTTAAAATATTATAACAAAAAAAAGTGTTATAAAGAACACATTAATATAACTATTATAATAACTGCTATTTCTTTATTATTTCATTAAAATAACCATGAGATAAATAAATTATAAATAATACTGAGGTAAACATTGCTAAAAATGGTATTAACGATAACATATACAATAACAAAGTTCTAAATCTAAAAACATAAGCCTTTTTTGAATAAATATGAAAATATTCCTCTTTACTTAACATTGTCATTGCAACATCTGAATTTATAAGCTTATGAAAAAAGTAATAAAAGGGTATAAAAAATGCAATTATATTAATCAAAGGTATAAAATACAAAGGAACAAATGCTATCAATAAACCAAGCATAATCAATGTAGTTTTAACTAAAATCCATACTGTTTCCAAAAATGTTCCGTGACCTTGTAACTGTATATCAGGATAATGTTTTTTATGAATCGCATTTATTATATAAGGAGTTAAAAATCCAACAATTGCTATTGTTAAAATAATAGAAAGTTTCCATACTAAGAATGTTCCAAACACATATAAAAAAAATCCAGCTAGCCAAGAAGTAATTGAATATTTAAACAATAAAACTATAATTTCAGCTCCCCACTGATAATAAAAAGGAGCATTTTCATCTATTATCACTTCTTGATGATTTGCGCTAGCTTGAGCAATATCCTGCAAAGATGAAATTGAGTAATCAGCAGCGGCAAAAAACATTAAATATATGATTACAAATGTTGCTAAAAAGGGTATTAATGTAAACTTGAGCATTTCAAGAGTAAAAAAATCCTTTAAACTTCTTGCAATTATTTGAAATTCATTCATTTTATTCCTTATCAAATCTTGTTCTATATTCACATTTTTGACAAAATTCTTCAATTAAAATATTGTTTTTAAAACCATTTTGTATATCTTTAACTCTTTTTGAATTTAAAATATCCTCAACACTATTTTCAAAAACATTCCCTAAATCAACACAAGCATTTTGATCTAAACAACAAGGAACAAGCTCCCCTGT
>JALRJW010000017.1 GCA_023268955.1 Aliarcobacter sp.
AGAGATAATCAAGCGTTAGAAATTCAAAAGATTCAAGCTACTAAAGAAACCTCTAAAATTACCAATGAAAAAGAACTTTCGGTTCTTCAAGAGGAACTTTTAAAAGCTGATAAGATTGGAAAAGTTCAAGAAATAGGTGAAACTTTTTCCATTCCAAAATACGAAGTGAAATTAGCAAACTATAACTTTAGTTTTAATGATAAATCCCATGACTTTGTAGTAAAAGTATCTAGAGGTGTATCTGAAAATCAATATCCAACTGAAGATATGATGAGATTAAAAGCTTATTTGATGGCAATGGCTGAAAAATCTCAAATAGATGCTAGTTAAAGTTTTACTCTTTCATTTATTTTAAAAAGTAAATCTCTAGCTTCATAGAATTTATCTTTATTTTCTAATTCAACTTCATCAAGTAATGGCAAGTATTTTATAAATACTGGCCATACTTTTTCATAACCCTGTGGTCTTTTTTTCTCAAAATAAAGAGCTAGTGCTGTTGCTCCATTTATTAGACCTTTTAAAGCTAAAGATTTTTTCTTTTCATTATTCTTTTTGTAATAATTCCAATCATCTTCTAATAGTTCATGCCCTTGCGCAAACCAACCATTTTGTAAAGAATATATAAATCTTTCAATAGCTGTTTTTTGAAAAAACTTAGTTTTATCATACATATTTTAGTTCTTTTGCTAGGTAGTATCCCGTATGTGAACCACTATTTGCATGATTTTTAGCTAGATTTTCAGGAGTACCTTCATCTACAACTTTTCCACCTTTATTTCCACCTTCAGGACCAATATCTATAACCCAATCAGAGTTTTTGATAATATCTAGGTTATGTTCAATTACAATTACAGAGTTACCAAGTTCAACAAGGTGATGTAATACTTTTGTAAGCCTATCAACATCAGCAAAATGAAGTCCAGTTGTCGGTTCATCTAAAACATAAAGAGTATTACCTGTATCTTTTTTACTTAACTCTTTACTTAGTTTTATTCTTTGTGCTTCTCCCCCTGAAAGAGTAACGGCATTTTGACCTAAAGTAATATATCCTAAACCAACATCAACTAATGTTTGAAGTTTATCTTTAATTTTAGGTACTTTTATAAAGAATTCTAAGGCTTCATCAACACTCATATTTAATACATCAGAAATATTTTTCCCTCTATAAAGTATCTCTAAAGTTTGAGCGTTATATCTACTTCCGTGACAATCATCACATTTAACCATAATATCTGGCAAGAAGTGCATTTCAATTTTGATTTCACCTTCACCTTGACATTTTTCACATCTACCACCTTTTACATTAAAGGAAAATCTTCCGATTTTATATCCTCTTAGTTGGGATTCTTTTGTTTGAGAAAATAAATTCCTAATCTCATCCATAAGTCCTGTATAAGTAGCTGGATTTGATCTAGGAGTTCTTCCAATAGGACTTTGGTCAAGATAAATTACTTTATCAAGTTTTTCTAAACCTGTTATTTCAACACCATCAACTTTATTTACTTTTCTAGCATGATTTAAAAGCTCTTTTGCAACAGGAAGTAGGGTTTGTAAAATAAGCGAAGATTTTCCACTTCCAGAAACTCCTGTGATTGAACAAAGATTTTTTAAAGGAATTTGAACATCTAAATCTTTGATATTATTGATATTTACATTCTTGATTTCAATAAACTCTTCTTGAGGTCTATTATGAACATAATCAATTTTTTTCTTTCCACTTATATATTGTGCTGTTAAAGTTTTTGCCTTTTGCATCTCTTTTAAAGTTCCAGCAAATACAATTTCACCACCAAATTTCCCAGCATTTGGACCAATATCAACTATGTAATCAGCAGCTTCAATAGTCTCTTTATCGTGTTCAACTACAATTACAGTGTTACCTTTTTCTTGTAATGCTCTTAGCGTTTTAATAAGTTTATTAGTATCTCTTTCATGAAGTCCAATTGATGGCTCATCTAAAACATACATAACTCCAGTTAATCCTGAACCAATTTGTGAAGCAACTCTGATTCTTTGGGCTTCTCCACCTGAAATTGTTCTAGCATCTCTTCCTAAAGTTATATATCCTAATCCCACATCATATAAAAAGAAAATTCTCTCTTTAATCTCTTTTAAAATAGGTTTTGAAATCATTTGATTTTTTTCAGAAAAATATTCAAAGTTTTTTTCATCTTGGAAGAATGCATGGGCATCTTCAATAGGTACATTTATGATGTCTGAAATTTTTTTATTTGCTACAAAAACTGATTGAGATGAAGGCTTAAGTCTATTTCCATTGCAGGCATCACATTTTTTTTCAGTCATGTATTCAGCCATATCTTTTTCATCTTTTACCATATCATAGGCAAGTTTTACAATTCCTTCCCATTTTCTAACAAGTCTATGTTTTTTCCATGTGAAGTGAACTTCTTCAACTCCACCATGTAAAATTGCTTTTTGTTGATGATTTGGAAGTTCATTAAAAGGTATTTTTATATCAATTTCAGCAGCTTCACAATATGCCATAAGCATTTTAAAATAAAAGCCTTTATTAAAACCGTAAATAATTCTAATAGCACCATCTTCAAGGGGTAAATCACCATTCACAACTTTTTTCATATCTAAAGCGTATCTAATCCCTAAACCATCACATGAACTACAAGCACCTTTTGGTGAGTTAAAAGAAAAGGATAAAGGTTCAAGTGGTTCAAAAGAGATTTTACATTAGATCAGTGGCTTGCCTGGATGGAGAAAAGCCATCCGGTTGCTATTGATCTGGGCTTGGAACGTGTT
>JALRJW010000189.1 GCA_023268955.1 Aliarcobacter sp.
GTGAACATATCGCTTTAGATGCTTCTTTAGCAATAATCGCTGCTTTAAATGAGATAAGTTTAGAAGAGATTAGAGTAAATATCTTAAATTACAAAGGTATTAAAAAAAGATTTGATTTTGTTCAATCAAATGATAATTTTATGGTTATTGATGATTATGCTCACCATCCAACAGAGATAAAAGCAACTATAAATTCTGTTAAACAATACTCAAATTTAAAGAATGTTTCTAAAAAAATCGTGATTTGGCAACCCCATAAATATTCAAGAACTATTGATAATTTAGAAGGTTTCAAAGCTTGTTTTGAAGGTTGTGATGAATTGGTTATTTTACCAATTTGGACAGTTGCAAATGAGAAAAAAGTTGAAATAGATTTTGCTAAAGAGTTTTCAAAATATAATCCAATTTTCGCAAATTCTATAAAAACTAGCAATGGAATGATTCAACTAATTGATGATAACAAAGTTATAAAAACTTACGAAGATGGACTTGTTTTGGGTGTAGGTGCTGGAGATATCACTTATCAACTTAGACATTAGTTTAAATTTATAAACACTAAAGTTTTATCGTATTAAAATTAAAATAACTAGTTTTTAAAGGCTAATTATGCAAATTTTAGTACGAAGATTCTTGAAAAAAGAATCAACTTCTGGCATTATTTTAATGATTGTTACTATATTAGCATTAATACACAGTAATAGTTTTTTATCAGAATACTACAACGCCTTTTTGCATACAAAAGTCACTTTTAAAATCGAAGATTTATTTGAAATTTCAAAGCCATTAATACTTTGGGTTAATGATGGTCTTATGGCAATTTTCTTTTTGCTTATAGGTTTAGAAATAAAAAGAGAATTGATTCTTGGACATCTCTCTTCTTTATCTAAAATTGCCCTTCCTGGAATTGCTGCAATTGGCGGAATGTTAGTTCCTGCATTGATATTTGTTTATTTTAACTGGGGTGATGAAGTTGCTATGAAAGGTTGGGCTATTCCAACAGCAACTGATATTGCTTTTGCTTTAGGAATTTTATCGCTTTTAGGAAATAGAATACCTGTTTCTCTTAAAATATTTTTGATGGCCCTAGCTATTTTTGATGATTTAGGTGCTATATTAATTATTGCATTTTTTTATACCCATGATTTATCTTTACTATCGCTTCTTTTTGCCCTGTTATTTACAATAATTTTATTTGCTATGAATAAATTTAAAATTACTTCATTAGTTGCTTATGCAATCGTAGGAACAATACTTTGGGCATGTTTACTAAAATCCGGAGTTCACGCAACTTTAGCAGGAATTATAATTGCTTTTGCTATTCCCTTAAACGCAATAAATGAAAAAAGAAGAAGATTTTCTCCTGTAAAAAGTTTGCAACATCACATTCATTTTTGGGTTGCTTTTTATATTTTGCCAATATTTGCTTTTATGAATGCTGGAATAGATTTAAGAGGAATGTCTTTAGAGAACTCTTTTAATAATGTATCATTAGGAATAATTTTAGGACTTTTTTTAGGTAAACAAATTGGTGTGTTTACATTTGTTTTTTTAGCTGTAAAGTTCAAATTAGCAACGCTTCCAAAGTGCACAACATGGATTCAAATGTATGGAGTTAGTGTTTTAACAGGTATTGGTTTTACTATGAGTTTGTTTATTAATTCATTAGCATTTCAAGATAGTGATATTTTCTATTATACAGATAAATTAGGAATATTAATTGGTTCAATATTATCAGGAATTTTAGGTTATTTTATACTTTTAGGTACTAAACCTAAAAAATATTGCAATATAGATTAATTCACTAATTAACAATAATTTTTGAATTTTCTATTGTAATTTTCCCCTCTAATTCATATTCAAAAACCTTTGATTGATATTTTAGTACAGCTTCATCATATGATGGATAGTTTTTGCAGTATTCTAAAAATTCATCATTTAAAATCTCTTTTTTATAATTTGGCATTAGAGATTCAATAAAAGAATCAACATCATAAATTACTTCAATTAATCCTTTTTTTAGATACTCATTTGTTCCTAAACTATCATTTATTCTATGTGGAAGAGTGTAAACTTTTTTATTCATTTTTAGGGCATATTCAATGGAAGAAATTGTCCCAGAATTTAGATCTGCTTGGGATACTATTAAAATGTCTCCTAAAGCTACAACTATTTCATTTCTATGTACAAAGGTATATTTACGTGGTTTCTCACCTGCTTTATATGCTGATATTACTAAGCCTTGTTGTTCAATTTCTTCAATAAGTTTTTTATTTATACTTGGGTATTTGATATCTAAACCATTAGCAACTACAGCTATGGTATTTTTGGGTGAGGCAGCTTTGTGCACAATTGCATCAGTACCCATTGCAGCGCCACTTACAACATAAATATTACAAGATGATAGTTTAGTAGAAATTTCATTTATTAGAATTTTGGTATAAGAAATTGGTTTTCTTGTTCCTACTATTGAGACTTTTTTCTTTTTTAATAAATTTGTATTTCCAATGTAAAAAATATCTTTTGGATAATTTTTCATGCTATTTAATTCTGGAATTAAAAAATCTATTTTATCAAATTTATCATCAATCATAAAAAGCCTTTATATAATAAAATATATTATATAAAACTATTTATTAATTATAATTGATGAACAAAAACAGTTTGTATTTCTTCTAGAATTTCTTGAGAATTTTTAAGAACTTCAAAAGTTTCTTTATAAGGATGACCTATCGCAATGGCAAAGCCATTTTTTTTAGCAAGAGTAACAGCTTTTAGCAGTTGGTTTTTAATATAGGTTTTATCTTTGTTATTATCTATAAATGTATTTCTTACATAAAAAGGCATAGCATATTTTTCGGCATATTTTTTAGCTACAGAGTTTGGTGAGGTTCTACTATCTACAAAAATGAAGTTGTATTTTTTTAATGCTTTATATAAATTATCCATAGCATTATCATTTTCAGTGAATACAGAACCTGTGTGATTATTAGTGTAAATTACTTTTGGATAAAGTTCTCTAAGATGTTTAATTCTTTTTTCAATAATTTCGTAAGAATCTCTAGTATTTAGAACATCTTTTTCTTGACTAGTAAAATTAGGTGAAGCTTCAAGGGGTAAATGAATCATATGATTTTCAACATCTTGAGCTATATTGGCAGAATTTGGATGAACTTTTGTTGGAGGTAAAAATGCTAAATTTACTGTATATCCTATTTCTTTAGCTTTTTTAATTTGATAGCTTGTTGTAATATCATCAATAATGATTGCTAATTTTGGTTTTGAAGATAATAAAGTATTTTCTAACTCTTTTTGTTTATTTTCATAAACTTTTTCTGTTTTGGTTACTATTTCTTTATCAGGAAAAACTTTTTTTTCAATATTCGTTTTTTCTTTTAATTGCTCTTCTTTTTTATCATCATTATGTTCAACTTTTGGATGAGTTTCATAGTCAACATTAAACTCTTTTGTAATCTCTTCAAATTGATATTTTGGAAGTTTATCATCATTTTTTACAGAAGAAATGATATTATCTTTAGTTAATTCTTGAGTTTTTTTAATTTTTGATTCAATTTTTGCTGATGCTTCGTTTATATTTTTATTTGAACTATTTTTAAATAATAAAAAATAAGAGGCTGTACTTGCTAGTAGTGCAAATAAAAATATAAATAAAAATGGTATTAATGGATTTTTAGTTTTTTTAATATTTTTTTTATTTCTAGATTTTGTATGTGGTCTTTTTTTTGTAGTTTTAGTAGACATAGATTAAATTTCTAAAGGGAAAGCCCCTTTAGAATTAGTTAGTTTCTTGATTAACGATTTTTTTAGCTGCAATCCAAGGCATCATAGATCTTAAGTTTGCACCAGTTTGTTCGATTAAAGAAGCTCTAGAATTTTTTCTTTCAGCATTCATTCTTGGGTATCCTGCTTGACCTTCTAAGATAAAGTCTTTAGCAAATCTACCATCTTGAATCTCTTTTAATAATTCTCTCATTGCTTGTTTAGACTCATCATTGATAACTCTTTTACCAGCAATATAATCACCATATTCAGCAGTATTAGAAATAGAATATCTCATATCAGCAATACCACCTTCATACATTAAGTCAACGATTAATTTTAATTCGTGTAAACACTCAAAGTATGCCATCATTGGATCATATCCAGCTTCAGTTAATGTTTCAAATCCAGCTTGAACTAATGCAGTAGCTCCACCACATAATACAGCTTGCTCACCGAATAAATCAGTTTCAGTTTCATCTTTGAAAGTAGTTTCAATAATACCTGTTCTACCACCACCGATAGCTGAAGCATAAGCTAAAGCAACATCTTTAGTATCTCCAGAAGCATCTTGGTGAATTGCGATTAAGTCAGGAATTCCTCCACCTTTTGTGAATTCAGATCTAACAGTGTGACCTGGAGCTTTAGGAGCAACCATCATTACGTTAGTGTTTGCATCTGGTGTAATTCTTCCGTAGTGAATGTTAAATCCGTGACCGAATGCTAAATAAGCACCAGCTTTTAAATTTGGTTTGATTTCGTTTTTGTAGATGTCAGCTTGATTTTCATCTGGTAATAAAATCATAACTACATCAGCAGCTGCAGTTGCTTCAGCAACAGTTTTAACTTCAAAACCTTTAGCTTCAGCTTTTTTCCAAGAAGAACCATCTTTTCTTAAACCAACGATAACTTCAACACCTGAATCTCTTAAGTTTTCAGCGTGAGCGTGACCTTGAGATCCAAATCCAATCATTGCAACTTTTTTTGACTTAATTAAGTCGATATTACAGTCTTTGTCATAGTAAACATTTAATGCCATTTGTATACCTTTGTATAAATTTTTGGCAGATTATACCCAAAGTTCTTTAAATTTTAGGTAATTCAATTCTAAAACAAGCCCCAAACTCTTTTTTATTATCTAATTCAAACTCTTTATTAAAAGCAGTTAAGTTACCTTGCATGTGTTTTTCAATGATTTCTTTACTCATATAAAGCCCAATACCTGTTCCTTGAGATTGATGTTTAGTCGTAAAATATGGGTCAAATATTTTATCTTTAATTGAGTCATTAATACCACCTGCGTTGTCTGTAATTTCAAATACACATGAATTATCAGTTATGAAAGTTTCTATTAATACAATTCTGTTTTCATGAACTTTTTCCACTAAAACATCTTTTGCATTGTTTAGAATATTTAAAAATACTTGAGATAATTCATTTGGAAAACCATTAGTCATTAGATGATTCTCATTATATTTTTCATGCAATTCAATATGATATTCAGAATACGAAGCACTTGTTATAGTTTTTGTATTTCTGAAAATATTCACCATATCAAAGTTTGTTTTTTCTTTATCCTCTTTAAAAAATGATCTGAAATCTTCAATAGTTTGCGTTAAGAAACCAATATAATTCATAATATTTGAAAAAGATTTTTTAATATCATTATTGCTAGCTATTCCTAAATCAATTTGCACAGATGCTGAAGATGCCGTTGAAGATATAGCAGAAAGTGGTTGTCTCCATTGGTGAGCAATATTACCTATCATTTCACCTAAAGCTGCAAATCTAGTTTGTTGAATAATTTTTTTATCTTTTTCCCTTGATTTTTCAACTTCTAAATTAATTTTTTGTTCAAGATTTTCATTTAATTCAGTTAATTTCTGTGTTTTTTCTTTAACAATTTCTTCAAGATTTTCACTAAATGATTTTAATTCTTTTTGTATCTCTATCTCTTTTGAAATATCATTTAAACTAATTATTATAAACCTATGATCTTCATCAACTTGCTTTTCTTTTGCAGTAATTGTAAAGTATTTGATTACACCCCTTGATTGTAATGCAACTTTGTGAAGTTTCTGTTGATTTTTCATTATATAATCATGCCATCTTAGACCATCGTAATCTTTGTCAATTATATATTGAGGATCATTTAAATCTATAAAAAAGTCACAAATACATAAATGTTCTTTTTTGAAGTCTTCAAAATCTGAATAATTTTCAAAAAAATCAATTAATGCTGTATTTGCATCAATCATTTTGGTCCCATCACTTACAACAACAATATTTGGTTGTCCATCTAAAACACCTCTTGAATAGTTTTTTTGTATTTCAAGTGTTTTTGTTGAGGCTATGATTTGTTTAGCAATTATCATTCCAAGAAAAATTACAGCTAAGATTATGAATAGTACAAATAACATCTCTAACTTTTCATACTGTTTTTTTTCTAGAATGATTCTATTTTCTAAATCTTTTAGAATTTGATGTCCATCATATTGGAGTCTGTTTGTATTTTCAATAACTCTATCAAAAAAAGCAGGAGATTTTTTGTAAAATCTTTTAATTTTCCTAACTTGTTTTGCATATTTTTCATAATCTTTTTGTGATAAAAATAGTTCTGATTGTTTAATCATTTCATCAATTTGTATTAGCATGCTCTGAAATTGTGAAAGTTTTGGATCAATATCAATTGATTCAAGGGATATTTCATTTGTTTCATTAAAGTAAGTGATTGTTTTTTTAATTTCAGGATTATTTAGTATATTAAGATTTATTATTACATCAACAGAGCCACCTTTATTTAATACATTTAAGTTTGACTTTATGTGATTTATAGTTTTTGAAATTTCATTTTTTAATAAAATTCTTGTTTTTTGATTAGTTGAAATTGTTGCTAATTCATAAAAATCTGATTTAATTTTGTTTAAATCTTGGATAATTATTTGTCCAATCTCAATTTTTGCTTTTTGATTTTCAGTTTTACTATCTAGTTTACTAATTAAACTTTGAAAGAATAAATGTATACCAATTAAGGAAAACACGCCAATTATGAACATTAAAACTAAAAGTATTAGTTTATTTAATGTATTTTGAGATTGAATTTTATTTTGTAGCATTATTAAAAACCGTAATTTCTCATTATCTCTTGACCTTCTTTTGAAGCGGTAAACTCTATAAAATCATTTGCAATATCTTTATTTTCAGAAAAAGCCAACCGTGCTATAACAAGCTTTTTAGGTTTAGCATACTTCTCATCAATATCAATTACATCAATAAAATTTATATTTTCAGGAAAAAATGCTGTAGATTTCCAATTAATCGTAGCATCAATTGTTTTGTCTTTCAATGATTTATTTAAATTCCTTGAGTCTGTTCCTATAGAGATAGCCCTATCAAACAAATCATAATAATACTCTTCTCCATTAAAAGCAACCAAAATTTTCTTTGATTCTCTTCCAATACTTCCTGCTTGATCATCGCATAACATTGTATTTGTGTTGGTTTTAAATAAATCATCTAATACTGTTATATTTTTTGGATTCCCTTTTTGTACAAAAATAGCTGCTTTGTTATAGCCTATGAGTTTTTGCATATCAAACAAATTCTGATTTTTATTATTTATTAAATAAGATTCACTTCCCGGTAAAAATAAGTCTCCTTTTTTTGAAAAAATTAAAGAATCCAATAAATCTTTTGATCCTCCTTGAGATATTGAAATCTTTACATTATGTTTTTTTTCAATAATTTTTGCAATTTCTGTCATAGGTTTTACCATAGTAATTCCACAATAAAAAATTAACTGCTTTTTCTCAACAGCAAATAAACTTACTGAAAATAAAACAATAATAGTTACAATAGTAAATAATTTTTTCATGTAAAAAGTTCCTTATGTTTATTTAGTTAAACTATAGTAGCAAATTGAAACTAAGGAAATGTTTTGTATTTACCATTATTTCAAAAGATTTTTGAAAATAATAACGACTTTAATAACAAAGAAAAGAAATTACTTGAAGAACTACAAACTGATGAAGTTTTGTATTATGAAAATGGTAAATATCATTTAAATTCTAAGTATAAAGTAGGCTTTTTAAAAATAGATAAAAATAGGGCTATATTAGAAGATATAGACAATGAACACAAAAATATATTTTTGGATTTAGATAGCTTAAATGGGGCATATAATAATGACCTTGTTTTAGCCAAAAGAGTTTTTAATCCAAGAAGCAAAACAAAAGCAAAAATAATAAAAATTTTAGACGGTCATAAAAATCAAATTATAGTTTATGTAAAAGAAAAAAAATATGTGACTTTAAAAGAGAACATATTTTTAGAAAATAAAATTGATTCATCATGCAATGAAAATGATGTTTTGATTCTAGAAAATCCAAGTTTAAAAATTATAAATAAAATAGGAAATTTAAAGGACCCAAAAATTGATGAATTTATTTCACTATTTTTGTATCAAGAGGATTACAGATTAACAAAACCCCTTGAAGTAAATGCTTCAATGAATGATGAAAATCAAAGGGTTGATTTAACTCATTTACCTTTTTGTACTATTGACCCAAATAGCGCAAAAGACCATGATGATGCTATATATTACGACCAAAATGAGGAAGTTTTATATGTAGCAATTGCTGATGTGTCTTATTTTGTAAAAGAGGGCAGTGAACTAGATAAGCTAGCCTATAAAAAATCAACTTCGATTTATTTGCCTGGAAAAGTTTTACCTATGCTTCCAAATGAACTTAGTGAAGATATGTGTTCATTAAAAGAGGGTGTAGATAGATACTCTTTTGTTTTTAAAATCTATTTAGATTTAGAAAATTTAACAGTTAAAAAATCCCAACTTTTTGAAGCTATTATTAATTCACACAGAAAATTCTCTTATGGAAGAATTGATAGAGTTATTGAAGGAAAATTTGATACTCATACAACTCTTGAAAAAGAGATATTTGATTATCTTATGCCTTTATACACGGTTACTAAAAATTTTAGAGCAAAAAGAATGCAAAAGGGATATGATTTTAGAAGTGTTGAAAATAGATTAATGCTAAAAAATCAATTATTACAAAATATTGAAGTTGAAGAATCAACAGCATCTCATCAACTTATTGAAGAGTGTATGCTTTTAGCAAATATTGAAGCTAGTAAAAAAGTAAATGAAGTTGGAATTTACAGAATTCACGAAGAACCACCATTTAAAGCTATTTCACAATTGGTTGATGATGTAAATTTACTTGGAATCAAAGTAAAATTAAAATCAGATATTCATGCAACTATTAGTCATATTCAAGAAAGAGCTAAAAATACATATCTTCAAGATGATGTTGATGAGTTAATTATTCATGCTCAAACTCAAGCTAAGTATTCATCAAAAAATCTTGGACATTTTGGATTAGGATTTAACTCGTACTCTCATTTTACAAGTCCTATTAGAAGATATTCAGATTTAGTGTTGCATAGAATTTTAAAATCAAAAAAAACACCAGGAAATATTGATGAAATTTGTGAATATATTTCTGTAAATGAAAGAAAAGTGGACCAACTTGTTTGGGATTTTGAAGATAGAAAATATGCAAGATGGGCTAAAGAAAATATTGGTGCTGAATTAAAAGTAAAAATTGTTGATACTGATAAAGGTAGAGCTGTTTGTTATGAAAAACTAAATGGTATGAAAATGAGCATTGATAATTACAAAGGTCAAGCTATATATTCAAGATTAAAAGTTGTAATTAAAGATGCAAATATTGCAACAAAGCAAATAATTGCTTCAATAAAATATTAAAAGATAATACTAAAGGCAAAATGTGTATAGAAGTGAATTTGATAAATTAGTTTCTCAAAATAAAAGATTTGACGCTTATATGTTTTATGGGCAATCAAATTTTTTGATTGATTATTATGCAACTAAAATTTCCCTTCTGCATGGAAGCAAAGATGAAATAGAAAAAATTTATTTTGGAGATTATGATTTTAAATATTTAAAAGATAAACTTTTGCAATCTTCACTTTTTTCTTCAAACAATATTGTTTTACTTAAACTTGATAAAAAATTACAAAAAAAAGAGTGTGATGAGTTAATTGCTGCTTGTAATCAAAATCCTGATTCTGTTTTAATTATCTCTTGTTTAGGTGATATAGAATTTAAAACTATGGAAAAATCATTTACAGATGGTGATAATTCAGTTGTTGTTAGAATGTTTCCTTTAATTCCAAATGAAGCTGTAAAAATGCTTGAGCAAAAAGCAATTGAACTTGGAATGAATTTTGAATTAAATGCTTTAAATCATCTATTTTTCATGCATAAGCATGATATGAGTTTATGCATGAATGATTTACAAAAATTGGCAATTTTAAAAGAAAAAATAGATTCAAATGTTGTAAATGCTCACTGTTTTGGAATAGGTGGAGTAAATTTTGAAGATTTTTTATTTGATTTAATTTCTGCAAAAGATGTAAGTGAAGATTTATTTATGCTTTTGGAAGAGGGAATGAATGAAGTTTATTTGCTAAATCAAATACAAAGTTTTGTTCAACAACTTTTTATGATAAGTGCATACGCTAGAAGTTTTGGACAAGCAAATCCTAAAGAGATACTAGGTTTTGTTCCCCCTAAAAATATTTGGGAAAAGAAATCTAAACTAGCAATTTCAATAAAACCTCAAAATTTTTTAGAGATATTTGATTTTTTAACTGCCCTTGAGCTTGAACTAAAAAGCGGAAAGATGAAAAATCAAGATATATATCTTCAGGCAAGTCTAAGAAAGTTTCAAGTTTTATTTCGATAAAATCCAAAACTTTACAAAAATTATCCTTGCTGATATTAGTAAAAATGTAAAGAAATACCGGCGAAAACTATAAGGAGAAATTAAATGTCAAAACATTACGAAACAATGTTCATTTTAAAGCCAACTTTAACTGAAGAAGAAACTGTT
>JALRJW010000227.1 GCA_023268955.1 Aliarcobacter sp.
ATCATCAGCTTCATAAATATACTCACCATCAGTTGTAGCGTAATGTCCTGTTGCTAAAAATTCAGCTCCATGTTTTTTTGCAAAATTTAGCATCTCACCAAATTTAATTTGCCTATTACATTTTACACAAGGATTAGGAGTATTTCCTTTTAAATAAGAGTTTACAAAATAGTCATAAACCTCTTTTTTAAATTTATCAGCCATATCTAAAACATGGTATTTGATTCCAAGTTGTTTTGAGACATTATCAATATGATTTAAGTTTGATTCATGGTATCCATCAGTTCTGTTGTGAAGTTTTAAATATACACCTTCAACTTTATAACCTTCTTGCTGCAACATATAAGCTGTTACTGATGAATCAATTCCACCACTCATACCTACCATTACTTTTTTGCTCATTTAAAACCTTATAAAACTTTCTAAAAGCTCGATTATTTGTAGTAGTTACTAATAAATCCACCACCCAAACAATAATTACCTTCATATAAAACAAGGCTTTGTCCTAAAGTAACTGCTCTTTGTGGTTTATCAAACTTTACTATTACTTTATCATCATTAACTTCAACAACAGTACATGCTTGTTTTTGTTGTCTGTATCTAACTTGAGCCATTAATTTATCACCAACTTTTGGAGCAGTTTCTAATACCCAATGCATATGACTAGCTTCTGTGAATTGACTCATTAGTAAAGGATGATTTGTATCTTGAACTACTGTTAAAGTGTTGTTTTCTAAGTCTTTTTTAGCAGCAAACCAAGGTTTGTGTGTATTATTATCACCTTCATTATTTTTAATTCCACCAAGACCAATACCTTTTCTTTGTCCCAATGTATAGCAAATAAGACCCTTGTGTTTTCCTAAAACTTTTCCATTTTCATCAATCATATCACCAGGAATTGCTTTTAAGTGTTGAGTGATAAAATCATCAAATCGTTGATTCCCAATAAAACAAATACCAGTACTATCTTTTTTATCACTTACATGTAAATTATGTTTTTGGGCAATTTCTCTAACTTCTTTTTTTGTTAAATCTCCAAGGGGAAACATAGCATGGCTTAGTTGTTCACTTGATAGGGCATGTAAAAAGTAGCTTTGGTCCTTTGAACTATCTTTTGGAGTATCAAGTACATAATGATCTTTGTATTTAGCAATTTTTGCATAATGACCGGTTGCAATCATATCAGCACCCATTTTTTTTGCTTCATTTAAAAATACATTAAATTTAATTTCTCTATTACATAAAATATCAGGATTTGGAGTAAGTCCTTTTTTTAAACCTTCTAAGAATACATCAAATACTCTAGTTCTGTACTCTTCAACAAAATCTTTACCTTTAACTTCAATTCCTATTAGTTCACCAACTTTTTTTGCATCTTCAAACTCAATACGATTAGGACATTGGCTACCTTTGATACCATATTCCCAGTTTCGCATAAATAGTCCAACAACATCATAACCTTGTTGTTTTAATAGTAAAGCTGTAACTGATGAATCAACACCACCTGACATTCCAACTACTACTTTTTTCTTCATTATTTACCTTTTTTTATTTTATATAGTTTATGTAAACGATTTGTTTTTTTCATTAAGTTTAATGGAATAATCACTGATTCTCTGTTTGCCCAGTCTTTATGAGGAACGATAAGTTTTTTTGTATTTATTTTCTTATTATCAAAAAATATTATATCAATATCTAAGGTTCTAGGCGCATCTTGAAAGGACCGCTTTCTTCCGAATCTATTTTCTAATCTTTGCATATATTTTAAAAATTCATTGGCAGCTAGATTAGTTTTAAGAGTTATTATACCATTTAAAAAATCATTTTGGTTTAAATACCCAAATGGAGGATTTAGTAATAATGGACTTGTAATAAGAACATCAAATTTACTATTTTGTTTTAAAGATAAGAAAAGCTTATTAAATCTTTTTTCAACATCTCCAATATTTCCACCAATACCTATAGTTGCAAGGTGTTTTTTATTTGATTTCTTTTTTGAATAAGTTGGAAAAATAGAAGTTTTATATAATGTTAATTTATCACTTAATTTTTTTTTCAAATTTATCTTCTTTTGTTTATTTTATTCTATAAAATTTCAGCTTTTCCATTTTTCATAACAACTGTATCTTCTATTCTTACACCAAATTCATTTGGTAAATAAATACCAGGTTCAATAGTAAAAACCATATTGTTTTCTATTATTACATCACTCCTAGAGTTTATATTTGGAAACTCATGGATATCAAGTCCAACACCATGACCTGTTGAGTGAACAAAATATTTTCCATATCCTGCTTTTTCAATAACATCCCTAGCTAGTTTATCAATTTGACTAGCTTTCATTCCAACTTTTGCTTTAGTTATAGCTTTTAATTGAGCTTTATAAACTAAATCATAAATTTCTTGATGCTTTTTATTTTTAAAAGTTTGTTCCCTTTTAAAATTTAATGTTTCAAAATCAACATAAGCTGTACATGTTCTATCAGAACAATATCTTTTGTATTTAACACCAGCATCAACTAAAAGTAAATCATGTAATTTTAGTTTTTTGTTTGTAGGTAGTGCGTGGGGTTTTGCTGCATTTTCATTTATTGCAAAGATAGGGTCAAAACTTAAATCAAGTTTTCCAGTATTTGACATTTTTTCAACTGCTTTAAAATGTAAGAAATTCTCTTTTTGATTCAATCCATTTTTTCT
This sequence comes from Aliarcobacter sp., assembly GCA_023268955.1. Taxonomy (GTDB): domain Bacteria; phylum Campylobacterota; class Campylobacteria; order Campylobacterales; family Arcobacteraceae; genus JALRJW01. Next base: position 2,698 of record JALRJW010000227.1, read on the forward strand.
TAAGTATTTAGCTAAATTTTTAAATCCATCTTTTCCAAGCATTGAAGCTTTTTTGAGATATTTAATCTCTTCATCACTTTTGATAATTCTTTTAAGTTTAGAAAAATTTGGTTTTTCAATAAACTTAGTTTTTAGTTTTGATGTTAATGATTGATGCATTGAATATGTAAAATCATTTGGGTCAAAATTAATTTTTTTAATTTTGTTTTTTTCTAAAATTTCAATAGCAGTTTGAACTAAGTTCCCTGTTTCAATAACCTCGCATTTTTTTGCATACTCTTTTGCTTCAATTGTATATCTTGCATCTGTAATAAAAAATTTTTCTTTTCCTAAATTTAAAAAAATAACATTATCGCAAGAGAAACCACATTCGTAATAAATTGCATTTTCATTTGTAAGTATAAAATTTTCCATAAAATAACCTTTAAAAAGCTTTGTTTTTGTGTGCTTTAACTTTAATTTGATTATAATCATACCTAAAAATTTTAAAAGGAATATAATATGAAAATAGCAGTATTACAAGGACCAAACTTAAATATGTTAGGTGTTAGAGAACAACACATTTATGGTCCTATGTCATTAGAGCAAATTCACCAACAATTAGAAGGAGCTGCTAAACAAAATGGTGTAGAATTAGAGTTCTTTCAATCAAATTTAGAGGGTGAATTAGTAGACAGAGTTCAAGAGTGTTTAGGAACAGTAGATGGAATTATGATTAATCCAGGTGCTTACACTCACACATCTATTGCTTTAAGAGATGCTTTAAACGCAGTTCAATTACCAACTGTTGAAGTTCATATTTCAAATCTTTACAAAAGAGAAGAGTTCAGACAAAAATCAATGACAGCAGGTGCTGCAACTGGTATTATCTCTGGATTTGGACCATTTGGTTACCATATGGGATTAATTGCTTTAATGCAAATTGTTTCTGAAATCAAAATGGCACAACAAGCACAGGCACAAGCTAACGAAGCTAACGCAACAGAACAAGCATAAGACTAAAATGAAAATTTTAGCTTCAACGTGGGTTTTAACCTGCGATGAAAACTTTAGCATCATAAAAGATGGTGCTGTTGTTTTTACTGACAAAATAATCGAAGTTGATTACAAAGAAAGAATCCAAGAAAAATATCCAAATGTTGAAATCCAAGAGTTAGAAAAAAACTCAGTTTTAATGCCAGGACTTGTTAATAGTCATGTTCATTTAGAATTTAGCGCAAATAGCTCTACTTTGAAATATGGAAATTTCATGGATTGGCTTAATTCAGTTATTAAAAATAGAGAAGAGCTTATAAATGGTGCAAATGATGAAGTTATAAATGCTCAATTAAAAAAAATGCAAAAAACAGGAACTACTACAATTGGAGCTATTTCTTCTTATGGTTTTGAATTAAATTCATGTGTAAATAGCAAATTAAATGTTGTTTATTTCAATGAAGTTATTGGTTCAAAACCTGAAATGATAGACACACTTTTTGCTGA
>JALRJW010000032.1 GCA_023268955.1 Aliarcobacter sp.
ATGCTCATCAAAAATTGGTTTTTCATTTTCATCAACAGCTACACCACAAGCTTTTAAGAAATCTACAGGTGTAGTTCCTCCGATAGCATAAATAATTCTGTCATATTATTTACAATATGATATCCATGATTTAAAGCTATAGCAATTGATCCCCCTGAAACCATCGCAATATCACCAGCTACGTAAACATCTGGATTTGAAGTTTCGTGATGCTCATCAAAAATAGGTTTTTCATTTTCATCAACAGCTACACCACAAGCTTTTAAGAAATCAATAGGTGTAGTTCCTCCGATAGCATAAATAATTCTGTCATATTTAACACTATAACCATCATTAAATATTACTTTTACTTTTCCATCTTCATTTTCTAAATCTTCAATGTCACAATTCATTCTAAGTCTTAGTTTTTCTTCACCATTGTATCTGTAAACTAATTCTTCATTTGTTTCATTTAATCTAGAAAATTCTGGTTTTCTATAAACTAAAGTTACATTATTTCTTTGATCAGCTAAATCATAGGCATATTCAGCAGCACTATTTCCACCACCAACTACAAGTACTTTTTCATTTGAAGAACATTTATCAAGATTGAAATTTACTTGAGCTTTTATTGAAACAGGAATTTTGTAATTAGTTGGTTTGTTTGGTTTACCCATTTTACCAATTGCAATTACAGTATTTTTTGTTGTGTAAATACCTTTTGAAGTATGAATTTGAGTTAATCCATCTTCTGTTTTTACAAGTTTTTCAACTTCTGTATTAAATAATGAATCAATTTTTTCACTATCTAATAAATCATTGAAATAATCTAATGTTGTTTCTTTTGTTCCATCATAAAAATCAACATTTCCTTGAAGTTCAGTTACCTGACCTTTGTAATCTTTATCAACTCTCTTATTATCTTTATAAAACTTTCTTATAGTATTTGAATGATTATCAGTCTTTTCAATAAGTAAAATTTCACCAATTTTATGAGCTGAAGCCTCGATAGCAGTCCCTATTCCCCCTGGACCTCCACCAATAATAACAATATCATAAATCTTATCAGTCATTGTTCTCTCTTATAATTAAAATATAGGTTTTTATTATACTTAAAATCAGTTTGTATTTTTATTAGTGATTATTATAAGTAACAATTTGATAAAATCGAAAAAAATTATTTTAAAGGTTTTTATTAATATGGAAATAAAATACGGTGAACAAGAAATATTAGATTTTGATATAAACAATGAAGAAAATTTTTGGCCAAATGAGCATGATAAAGATTATGTGATTAAAATTGAATTACCAGAATTTATGGCAAAATGTCCAAGAAGTGGATATCCGGATTTTGCAACAATATATCTACAATATACTCCAAATAAAAGAGTTATTGAATTAAAAGCATTAAAAATTTATATTAATTCATTTATGTTTAGACACATTTCTCATGAAAACTCTGCAAACGAAATATTTGATACTTTATATTCAAAACTTGAGCCAAAATGGATGAAAGTAATTGCTGATTTTAAACCAAGAGGCAATGTACATACGGTTATAGAAATCGATAGTTCTAAGATGTAAGGTAAAAATTTGGAAAAATTAGTAAGCACCACAGAAGCTGCAAAGATACTTGGTTTATCTTTGCAAGGTGTTCACTATAGAATAAAAAATAATAAATTAAAATCAATACAAAAAGATGGAAAAACCTTTGTTTATGTTGAGGAAGATTTAATTAAATCTCAAGAAAAAGAACAAAATCAAAGCTTCTTTTTAAATGATAAATTTATTGAAAATTATAATCTTATTATAAAAGAAAAGAATCGTCACATCAAACTTTTGAAGAAGTCTATAAAATGGATGGATAGACAATATAAATCTGAAATAAATAGATTAGAAGAGAATCAAAATAAAATTATTGATGTTTTTAATTCAGAGATTAAACTTTTACAAAGTGCTTTTAATGAAATGCGTTCTTTGTATACAAAAGAAAAAGTAGAAATTCCAAACATCAGTAATTTAAAATCCCAAGAATTTATTAGTGTAAAAGATTTTTTTGTTATTATGAAAAGATTTGGTAAATCAAATAATGAAATCAAAATAATTATTTTAGAAGCAATTAAGAAAAATGATCAAAGATTTATTTACAATAAAAAAGAAAAAACGATTTTGATTTTAAAAAGTGATTTTAAAGATTTAGTTTAAGAGTAGATTTTTTTATTAAAAAAGTACTCTTCTCCAGATACCCAAACACAACACAAAACAAGGTGCCTTGCTATGTTCCCATCCTGGGGCGTTGTCTTGAAGAATGCTTGTAAGGGTCTAAAGAAGAGCATTCAAAATATTTAATAAAATATTCTCAATGCTCTGCTAAAATTGAAATGAAATCATACAGTAAGATTTCTTAAAAAAATATTTGTCTAAAGCGTAAAAATGAATTACATAACACTATTTTTTGTTAGTTTTATTTCAGCAACACTCTTTCCGATGGGGAGTGAGGCCTTATTAGTTTATAATTTAAATGAAAATTATAATGTAATTTTATTGTTAGTATTCGCAACATTTGGAAATGTTTTAGGTTCATGTGTAAATTACTTTTTTGGTTTAAAGGGTGAAGAGTATTTAGAAAATAAGTCTTTTTTAAAAAAAGATAAACTTGAGAAATATAAGATTTTTTATGAAAAATATGGTGCTTACAGTCTATTATTATCATGGGCACCAATTATTGGTGATCCATTGACATTTATTGCTGGAATATTAAAATATGATTTAAAAAAATTCTTATTTTTAGTTTTTTTAGCTAAGTTTTTTAGATATTTATTTATAGCAATAATTTTTATTTATGGATTTGAATAAAACTCTTTTAAAATTTCATCGTTTTTTGAATAAATTTTATAAGTAGAACCATTATAATTAAATTCTAAATAGTTTGCATGAAGCCAAAGTCTATTTGATTTAGTATATTTTAACCTATCTTCATCACTTAATGTTTTATTTAAATATGAATCAGTAATTTCATCATCTATCCCATAAACAGGGTCACCTAAAATTGTATGACCAATAGAGTGAAGGTGAATTCTAATTTGATGTTGTCTTCCTGTTAGTGGAATAGCTTCAATTAAAGTTTGATTTTTTTCTTTGTTGTATGCAAGTGGCTTTATTGTTGTTAAGGATTCTTTTCCTGAATCTTTTATTGCCATTCTAACACCTATATTTCCATTCTCTTTATCAATTTTCCCATCAATTTTTAATTCTTTATCAATTTTTCCATTTACAATTGTTAGGTAAGATTTATGATATTTTTTTTGTAAAAACATATCTTTTAATGCAACTTCACTTTTTTTATTTTTACTAATAATCACAAGGCCAGAAGTTTCTGCATCAATTCTATGACATGCATTAGCATCACTACCAAAGTGGTATCTAATTTCATCTAAAAGTGAGTATGGAGTTTTTTTATTTATGGGATGAATCATTATGTTTGTTGGTTTATCAAAAACAGCAAATTCATTGAATTCTAGAAGTGCTTTTAAACCTTGAGTTTGGCCTTCAAATAATGCCATTAAAATATAGTCATCTTTAATGGCATCACTTATATGATAAGAATTCATATTTAAATCAAATATTCTTCCTTTAGAGGCCAATCTTTGGGCTTCTTTAGTTTTGTAATTTAGATTTTTAAGTAAAAAAGTATTTAATTTTATCCCTTTTTGGGCATTAATTTTTTTAAGTATAAATGGCAAAAATAATCCTAGAAATTTTTTTGATAAATAGTGTAATAATTATGCTATTAATTTAGATGAATTTTATCTAAATATTGTAAAATATCATACAAAAATTATTATAAAAAAACTAAAAACTAATCGGGGAATATGACTTTATGGTTGAAAGATACGCAAGAGAAGAAATGAGTTCAAAGTGGACACAACACGCAAGATATGCAGCATGGCTTGAAGTAGAAAAAGCAGCTGTAAAAGCTTGGAACAAATTAGGGTTAATTCCTGATGAAGATTGTGAAAAAATTGTAAAAAATGCAACTTTTTCAGTTGAAAGAATTGAAGAGATAGAAGCTATAACAAAACATGATTTAATTGCTTTTAATACAAGTGTTTCTGAATCTTTAGGTGAAGAATCAAGATGGTTCCACTACGGTATGACATCTAGTGATGCTGTTGATACGGGTGTAGCATTACAAATGAGAGACTCTTTAGAGATTATTATTGCTGATGTAAAAATGTTAATGGAATCTATAGAAAAAAGAGCACAAGAGCATAAATATACTTTAATGGTTGGAAGATCTCACGGTATTCATGGTGAGCCTATTACATTTGGTTTAACTTTAGCTGTTTGGTATGATGAAATGGCTAGACACCTTAAAAATCTTGAAGAGACTATGGAAGTTATTTCTGTTGGTCAAATTTCTGGAGCTATGGGTAACTTTGCACATGCTCCTTTGGAACTTGAAGAGTATGCAATGGCTGAATTAGGACTTAAGCCAGAGCCTTGTTCAAATCAAGTTGTACATAGAGATAGATACGCTAGACTTGCTTCAGCGTTAGCATTATTAGCTTCGTCTATTGAAAAATTTGCTGTTCAAGTAAGACATTTACAAAGAACAGAAGTTTATGAAGCTGAAGAGTTTTTTGCAAAAGGTCAAAAAGGTTCTTCTGCAATGCCACATAAAAGAAATCCAATTTTAACTGAAAATATTACTGGATTAGCTAGAACTATTAGAGCTTATGCAGCACCTGCTATGGAAAATGTTGCTTTATGGCACGAAAGAGATATTTCTCATTCATCAAATGAAAGATTCTGGTTACCAGATGCATTTATCACAAGTGATTTCATGCTTCACAGAATGAATAATGTTATTGCAAACTTAACAGTTATGCCTGAAAATATGATGAAAAACTTAAACTTAACAGGTGGTTTAGTATTCTCTCAAAGAGTATTATTAGAGTTACCAAAAGCTGGTGTTTCAAGAGAAGATGCTTATAAAATCGTTCAAAGAAATGCAATGAAAGTTTGGGCTGAAATTAAAGAAGGTAAACCAACAGTTGATGAAAATGGTGAATCTTTATATTTAGGTCACTTATTAGCAGATGAAGATTTAAGAAGTAAACTATCAGAAGAGCAAATCAGAGAGTGTTTTAATTACGAGTATTACACAAAAAATGTAGACGGAATCTATAACAGAGTTTTTAATAAATAGTATTAAAACTTAAATACAAGCAAAGGGAATTTATATGTCAATTATGATTACAAAAAGAAATGGTAGAAGAGAAGTTTTAGATATTACTAAAATTCAAGATATGACTATAGCTGCTACTGAAGGGCTTGATGGAGTATCTCAAAGTGAATTAGAGCTTGATTCGCAAATTAAGTTTGTTGATGGAATGAGTACGGCTGATATTCAAGATGCACTTATTAAAACAGCTGTGGAAAAAATTGACATAGACGTCCCTAATTGGACATTTGTAGCTTCAAGATTATTCTTGTTTGACTTATATCACAAAGTTGGTAAAGCAACTGATGGAATAAAAGGTGTTTCTTATGGACCTTTTGAGAAATATATAGAATGTGGTATGGCAGCTGGAAGATTAATTCCAAGTTTAGCAGATGGATATGATATTGAAGATTTAGAAAAATATATTCAACCAAGTAGAGATTATTTATTTAACTATTTAGGTATTAAAACTTTATATGATAGATATTTAATCAAAAATAGACAAGGTCAGCCTATAGAATTACCACAACAAATGTTTATGGCAATTGCTATGTTCTTAGCTCAAAACGAAGATAATAAGCAAGAAAAAGCAAAAGAGTTTTATGATGTAGTTTCTAAATTTGAAGTTATGCTTGCAACTCCAACTTTATCAAATGCTAGAACAAATAGACACCAATTATCGTCATGTTACATTGGTTCAACACCTGATAATATTGAGGGTATTTTTGATTCATATCATGAAATGGCATTATTGTCAAAATATGGTGGAGGTATTGGTTGGGATTGGAACCAAGTAAGAGCTATGGGTGGTGCTATTGATGGTCACAAAAGTGCTGCTGGTGGTACAGTACCATTTTTAAAAATAGCAAATGATGTTGCACTTGCAGTTGATCAATTAGGTACTAGAAAAGGTGCAATTGCTGTTTATATTGAGCCATGGCACATGGATATTTCTGATTTCCTTGATTTAAAGAAAAACTCAGGAGAAGAAAGAAGAAGAGCTCACGATTTATTCCCTGCGTTATGGATTACTGATGTATTTATGGAAAGAGTTGTAAATGATGAACATTGGACACTTTTTGACCCTTGTGAAGTTACAGATTTATCAGAATTACATGGTGATGCTTTCAAAGCTAAATATTTAGAGTATGAAGCGGATGAGTCATTAACTAAAGAAAAAATCAAAGCTAAAGATTTATGGAAAAAAATCTTAACTTCATATTTTGAGTCAGGTTCTCCATTCTTATGTTTTAAAGATAATGCAAATAGAGCAAATCCAAATTCTCATGTTGGACATATTAGATCTTCAAATCTTTGTACGGAGATTTTCCAAAATACAAACCCTAATTATTATAAAATTAAATTAGAGTTTGAAGATGGTACATTTGCTACATATGATGAAGAAGAAACTGTTACAGTTGATTCAGGGAAAATCAAAAAAGCTAATAAAATTACAGCTTTAGATTCAATTGGTGGAAAGAAAATTTTCATTGTAGAAAAACCATCAAATCTTGTGCCTGGCAGAGAAGGCGGAATGGGTATTGTTCCGTGGTTCATGTCAAGCAAAGCAGAAAAAGTCAATCTTAGTAAAACTACTATTGTGGCATTTACAAGAACTGAAGACGAAATTGCTAAGTCATATAGACAAGCAACTACAAACATTACTTTAGCATAAAACATGTTTTTAAGGAAAAACTTTTATTGTTAAGTAGTTTAACGTCTTTACGACTGGAGGCTATATGGATATTAAGAGAGCATTTTTAATAGCAGTATCTTTAGTAGTAGTGTTTAAGATACACGATTACGTTGATCACCAAACTCATCACCACACACCCGTTGTTATTGTATCAGAACAAACTGTTCCTGTTACAGTTATTGCAGATGAACCAAGACCAGCATTGCCTGAAATTGATGTTGAACAAATGCATTGTTTGGCAAAAAATATTTACTTTGAAGCACGTGGTGAATCCACTGAAGGTAAAGTT
>JALRJW010000045.1 GCA_023268955.1 Aliarcobacter sp.
TAATTATTTTGGTGAAACCCTTGGATGGTTTGAGTTGAATTTATCTAGCTCAGTTAATGAATTTAAAGAAAAGATTATTGCTTCTAGACGTGATGTTAGAGGCAATAGTTTTACTTCTACAGGAGTACCTTCCCAGATACCATGTTTAGTACAGTAACCGTGAGCTACTAAGTTTAATTTTTTACCAGTTGGGATAATAGTAAAAGTTGTTGTGTTATGAGCTTTAACATTTCCTAAAGTTCCTGGTACATATGTAGCTTTTGCTAATAATGTTTCACCATTAAATAAAGAAACAGACTCAATATAGTGATCGAAATCATCTGGGTGAGTATACTCGTTCCCCATTTTAACAGTAACTTCAAATGGCTCACCTGCTTTTGCTGTGTCAGCACAGTGGATAAACGGTGAGTGTCTATCAATTAAATCTTTTTTAGCTTCTCTTTCTACAGTGTCGATATCAACATATTTATTAATTTTTGGCATAAATATTCTCCTATTAATTTAAATTTGTACTTGCATTATACTATAAAATTATTTAAATTTAAATAGGATAATTATAGTCTTATTTGAAAATTAATAAAATAGTTTCGAAAAAACAACTTTTTTGTATAGTTAAGGTAAAATGTTAGTTATGAATAAAGAAGATTTTTTTATAAGTTTATTTAAAAACAAAAATAGCAGAAGCAATATAATCGGTGATGATGGTGCCGTAATTGGAAATATGGTTTACTCAATGGATGCTTTTTTTGAAAATGTTCATTTCAAAAAAGAGTGGATGACTCTAAAACAAATTGCTTACAAATCTATGATTGTAAATATTTCTGATGCGATTGCAATGAACTCAATACCAAAATATGCACTTTTAACAGTTGCAATTCCAAAGAGTTTTTCAAAAGAAGAGCTAAAAGAACTTGCAAAAGGTTTCAAAAAAGCAGCAAAAAAATTTGGAATTAAGATAATTGGTGGAGATACAATTTCAAATGAAAAACTTGATATTTCAATTACAGTAATTTCAAAAACTAAAAATCCAATTTATAGATCTAACGCAAGAATAGGTGATATAGTTTGTTATACAAACGAACTTGGATCTTGTCAAAAAGATTTGCAAAAACTTTTTGATGGGAAAAAAATATCAAAAAATTCTAAGTTTATTAAACCTAAATTAAATCCAGAGTTTTTTTATGAAGCTTCAAAATATATAAATTGCGCTTTAGATATATCAGATGGTTTAGGTTTTGAATTGCAAAGAATATCAAATTCATCAAAAGTAGGGTTCGAATTTTTTGATGATATACCTAGCGATATTTTATCTTCGGGTGAAGAGTATGAAATACTTTTTACTTTTGATGAAAAATATCGAGAAAAGTTAGAAAAAATTGCGAATAAACATGATGTAAAGCTTAATTTTATTGCAAAAGTTAAAGAAGGTACATACGAATCTAATTTAACAAACCATCATTTTAAATAATAAAATCATAAATCAAATATAATCAAGGAAAAAATTGGAAAATTTACAAAGATATTTAAGTCATTCAAAAATAGATGTAGTTTTTAAGCAATCAAAGGATGACTTTGTTGTTACAGAAGAGCCATTATATGAGTTTTCAGGTGAGGGTGAACACTTAGTTATAAAAATTAGAAAAAAAGATTTAGCAACATGGGATGCTATCGAAATATTGGCAAATTTTTTAGGGTGTTCAAGTAGAGAGTTTGGATATGCAGGTTTAAAAGATAAAAATGCGATGACTATTCAGTCTATTTCTATTCACAAAAAATTTGAAGAGAAACTTGATACTTTTTCACATCCAAATATCAAAATACTTGAAAAAACTTATCATAATAATAAGATAAAAGTAGGACATCTAAAAGGAAATCATTTTTTTGTAAGACTTAAAAGAGTTACTTTAGTTGATGCAAAAAAAATGGAAACAATTTTAACAAAGATTGTAAACTTTGGTATGCCAAATTATTTTGGTTTTCAAAGATTTGGAGTTGAAGGGAATAATTACCAAAAAGGTAAAGATATTATTGCTGGAAAGTTAGTTGAAAGAAAAAGAAACTTAAAACAAATGTATATCAATGCTTATCAAAGTTATCTTTTTAATTCTTGGCTTTCAAAAAGAATTGAAATTTCAAAGTTAATAGAAGCATTTGAGCCTAAGGAAATTTATGAAAAGATTAATTTACCTTTAGATATTGTAAAAGTTATGAAGTCTCAAGAACATCCTTTTAAAGTAATTCCTGGTGATCTTTTTTCTCACTATCCTTATGGAAGAGTTTTCATTATTGAAGATTTGGAAGAAGAAGCTGCTAAATTTTTTGCTAGAGATAGAGTTCCTACGGGACTTTTAGCAGGAAAAAGAGTAAAGTTAGCTGAAGGAATAGCAAGAGAAATTGAAAAAGATTTTGATGAGATAACAAAAGAAGATGGTTCTAGAAGATTCGCATGGGTTTTCCCTGAAAATATTGAAAGTAATTACAAAGAAGATAAAAACTGGATGGAGTTGAATTTTTACTTGCCAAAAGGTTCTTATGCTACAGAATTAATCGCAGAATTAATACATTAATACAAGGATTATATTGTGACTTATGATGAATTATTGTTTGAATTAAAAGATGTAATAAAAGAAACGGAACAAAATGCTTCAATTATTCATGATAATTTAGAATTAATTAGTTCTAAAATCAATGAAAATATTTCACTTTTAGGTCATGAAAAAGATTTTATAAACGAATCAATCTCTCAATGCTTAGGTGTATTGCAGCATCAAGATATTCATAGACAAAAAATAGAAAGAGTAATTAGTTTTGTTTGCGATTATAATAATATTGAAAAAGAAAAATTCAATATTTCTCCTGTTGCAAAAAATATAGATTCTGATGATAATATGAGTTCTGAGGAACTTGAAGCTTTAATCAAACAAATGAACTCTTAAGTTCATTTGTTATCACTTTTATTTATTTGAGCAAACTTCTGATTTTAAGTTATTTAAAGTTAAGAAAATCTCATCTGTTTTAGAATCAACATTTCTAGCTTTTTCTTTTAATTGTTCATTTGTTTCTTTGATGTGATTAGCATCAACTAATGTTTGTAGATCATTTGTTAACTCGTTATTTAATGAAATAATTTTGTCTAATGTATGATAATTAATAGACGAATTAGCTTTGTAATTATTTGCCCAATTCGTAATAGAATTAACAGTTTCTACACTATATGATTCATAGCTTCCAAGTTTTGCAAAAGTAGAATCTTTAGCATTAAGTAAATCAACCTTTAGTTGAGCTGTATCATATACTAAATCAACATCACAAACTTTATCCATAGCATCTTTTAAGAATTTAGCCCTTGATGCTGCTGTAACTAATGAATTTGACATTTGAGATATTTTTTCAGCCATTCCTGAAATATCATCAGCAACTTGAGCATTTTTTTGTGTCGCTTGATCTAAAGTATTAATTGCATCATTAATTTGAATAATACCTTTTTCTTGCTCTTTTGATGCTGTTGCAACTTCTTCTATAATATTAATTGTATTAGTGATATTATCATTTAATTCTTGATAACCTTGAATCATATTATCAGAGATTAGTTTACCTGATTCTGTTTTGCTAGTAGCTATTTCAACAATATTTTTAATATCTCTAGCAGCTTCTGCTGATCTGTTTGCTAGATTTCTAACTTCAGCTGCAACAACAGCAAAACCTTTTCCAGCTTCACCAGCAGTTGCTGCTTCAACAGCTGCATTTAAAGATAAAATATTAGTTTGGAAAGCAATTTGATCAATAATTTCAATTGCTTCATTAATAGAAGAAACATGTTTATTTATATCATCCATAGATGTAGCTGTTTCATTCGCAAGTTTTAATCCATGTTGTGCTGATACAGTAACGCTTTGAGCATATTGTGACATTCTTACAGTTGATTGAGTATTTGATCTAATATTAGCTGTAATTTCTTCTAATGCTGCAGCTGTTTCTTCTAAAGAGGCCGCTTGTTGATTTGATGAAATAGAAAGTCTATTTGATGCTTCACTTAGTGAGTGAGTATTGGTATTTAAAACATTTCCTGTGTTCATAATCATTGCTAAGATTTCTGAAGTATTATTCCCAACTAACTTTATTCCAGCTGTCAATGAACCTAAATCTCCAAAAATATTTTCATCATTAATTTTTGAGTCAAATTTTGATTCAGCATAAGCTCTTAATGTAGTATTTATTGAATCTAGAGTTGATTTTGTTGTTTCAATCATATTGTTAAGTTTATTTTTTAAATCTTCAACATGTGGATTTGAGGCATTGCTTTGTACATTATAAACAAAGAAACCATTTTTTGTTTTTTCTAAAACATCATTAGCTTCATTAATTACAATTTCATCTTGTTTTAATCCATCTCTAACTTTTTGCATATACGAGTTAAATAAGTTTGAAACTTCGCCAACTTCATCTTTAGAACTAACATTTAAAGTAATATTCGGATCATTAGATTTTAAAAGGTTGTTAAATCCTTCTTTCAATTGATCAATTGATTTTGTAGATCTTTTAACAATAATGAAGATTAATCCTATTGTAAGCGCTCCTAGTAATAAAGAAATTGATGAAATTTTGAAAATTAATTCAGCAATATTTGAATCAGCCTCATCTAAAGAGAAAGTTAAATCCATTACTCCAATTACATCACCTTCTGATTGATTAACGTGGCACATTAAACACTCTTGAGAAGCAATCATAGGTTTGATCATTCTTAAGCTATGACCGTCTTTATCTTCTGATTCTATAATTTTATTCTCTTTAGTGTCAAATGCAGTTAAAATGTTTTCATCATTTGTGTATGTAGCACCTTCTTCTGGATACATTTCCATTAGAGATTTGCTTTTTGCAACAGTTAGATGAGAAACTCCTTTTATGTTTGCAGCATCATTTTCTGCTTTTTTTATTTGAGCAGGATCTCCTGTATTCATTGCATTTCTAAGGCTCTGGAAAATTGCACTGTTAAGCATGTCTAAATTCTCTTTAGTTTTTGCTATTGAATCTTCAGAAACTTTTGATGTTGTATACATTACAACACTAATACTACTTAATGCCATAAGCACAAAGAGTGAAAAAATTATTTTTGTACTGATCTTTCTTGTTATAAAATCAAACACGACACAACCTTTAATATTTAAGTACAATTATTATATAATGAAATTTATTCATATTAAATTAAATTCAAAGTGAAATATTAAATGATTGTAGGCTTACGAGGTAGAATAGTTAAAAAAGAACCAACTGTTATACACATGGATGTAAATGGTGTGGTATATGAAGTTTTTGTATCTATAAATTGTAGTGCAAAAATCACTGAAGAAAATATTATTTTAAACACAACACATATTATTAAAGAAGATTCTCAATCTTTGTATGGTTTCTTAGATATCAATGAAAAAAAATTATTTGATACAGTAATCAAAATTAATGGAGTAGGGCCAAAGGTTGCTTTAGCTATTTGTTCGACATTTACTCCAACATCTTTTTCTCAAATTGTTTCAAATAATGATGTTAGTATGTTAAAAAGAGTTCCTGGTATTGGACCAAAGGGTGCAAGCAGAATTTTAGTTGAATTATCAGGATTTATAATTACATCTGAAAATGAAAATGACACTTCGTCTAATTCACATTTTGAAGCGCAATTAGCTTTAGAAAGTTTAGGTTTCAAAAAAGATATTATTTCAAAAGTATTGAAAAGTTGTACTTCTACTTTAACTTCTGATTTAGTAAAAGAAGCATTAAAACAATTACAAAAATAGATTAAAGGATTTTTATTAATGAAATTAGGAATTATATTTGGTGGTTTAAGTTATGAACATGAAATTTCAATCGTATCTGCAATAGCTGTAAAAGATGTAATAAAAAATCATAATTTAAGTTTTATTTTTTTAGATGAAAATAGAGATTTTTATTTAATACCAAATGATAAAATGAAATCAAAACTTTTTAGTAGTGGTGATTACAAAAAATGTGAAAAAATTGACATTGATAAAAATGGGTTTTTTACAAAAGGTGGATTTTTTTCGAAAGAAAAAAGAGTTGATATTGAAATTGTAGTTTCAACAATGCATGGTGGAGATGGGGAAGATGGAATTTTATCTTCTTTATTAGATTTCTACAATATTCCATTTATGGCACCAAGAACTGAAGCATGCGTAGTTAGTTCAAATAAATATTTAACAAAATCATATGCTAGTGAATGTGGTGTTAAAACTATTGATTTTAGATATTTTACAAAAAATGACAAGGTAAAAGTTGATAAATATCCTTGCATTGTTAAACCTGTAAAATTAGGAAGTTCAATTGGAGTTTCAGTTGTAAATGATGAAAAAGAGTTAGATTATGCTTGTGATGTTGCTTTTGAGTTTGATGATGCGATTATCATTGAGCCATTTATTCCTGGTGTTAAAGAGTATAATTTAGCGGGTTGCAAAGTAAATGGTGAATTTCAGTTTTCAATTATTGAAGAGCCACAAAAAGGTGACTTTTTAGATTTTGATAAAAAATATTTAGATTTCGCTAGAACTTCAACAGCACAAAAAGCATTGGTTGAAGATAAAATTGATGCAAAATTAAAACAAGCATTTGAGAAAATTTATAATACTATCTTTGAGGGGTCACTAATCAGATGTGATTTCTTTGTTGTAAATGATGAAGTATATTTAAATGAAATCAACTCTATTCCTGGAAGTTTGGCTAACTATTTATTCGAAGATTTCAACAAAACATTTGATGGTTTACTTAATAGTTTACCAACTAAAAAGAAAGTTCCTATTTCTTACGAATATGTAAATAAAATTCACGCTAATAAAGGTAAATAGTTTGCCAATAAAAAACATAAGTTATGAAAATGAAAATTATGGCATCTCTTATGAAATTATAAACCCTTCTGCAAAAAAAGATATTGTATTTTTGCATGGATGGGGTTCAAATAAAGATATTATGAAAACTGCTTTTAGTAAATATCTTCCAAATTTCAGACATATATATATTGATATGCCTGGATTTGGTAAATCTTCTACAACTTATACATTAGATACAAAAAAATATATCTCCATCTTAGAAAAATTGCTTGAAAAACTTGATAGTGATAAATTTATAATTGCAGGTCACTCCTATGGTGGAAAAATTGCAACTTCTATAAATCCTCAAAATTTAGTTTTACTTTCAAG
>JALRJW010000339.1 GCA_023268955.1 Aliarcobacter sp.
AAGGCATAAGAATTTAGATTTCAAAATTGATGTTTTAGAAAATGCATTTGCAAAAGTTTTTTTAATGACTCTAGGTTCATTTCCTGTATGGTTATCACTATTTTTTATTTTAGATATAGATTTCTTACCAACAAATGGCCAGATACTAAGTGTGAGTGTGATTTCTCTTTTATCTGGTGTTGTAGCAACATCAATATTTTTATATGCAAGAAGCAAAGCCGATGATTCTAAAAAAATCATGATTGTAGATGCTACACAATCTGGTGAAGTTGTTTTTGCTTTATTGGGTGAAATGTTGTTTTTAAATTTAGCTATGCCTAGCTTTATAGCAATGCTTGGAGTAGTAATAACTATCATTGGTTTGATAGTTATTACGAAAATAGATAAGTAGGTAAAGTTATTAGGATCTAATTATAAATATATTCTGATCATTGCAATATTCATAACCAAGTTTAAAAGAATGCTTATCAATAATTTTTTTCACAATACTTAATCCAAGTCCAAATCCATTGCGTTGACTAAGTTCTTGAGTAAATGGTTGCAAGTAATATTCAATATCTTTAGAAAGTTTATTCCCATAACTATATACAGAAATCTCATTTTTTGTGGCTTTAATTATAATTGGGAATTTTACAGAATATTTTAAAGCATTATCAATTAGATTTTTTAAAGCGATTGACAAGTAGTATAAATCACCTTTAATTTTAAAATTCTCATCTATTTGCAATTCTATTTTATCTTCATCATCAACATGAATTTTTTGTAAAGACTCAATAATAAGTTTTTCAGCACTAAAATTTTCATGATTTAAATTTGATGAGTTTAGCTTTTCAAGTTCTATAAGCTCATTTGTAAGTATTTCTAAATCTTTAAATATTCTTTTCATCAACTCTTTTTGTGAGAAATTATCAATTTTCTCCAATGCAAATTTACCCTTTGCAATAGGAGTTCTTAGTTCATGACCAATGTCTCTTAAAAGGGCTTCTCTAGTTATTATAAGATTTTCTAATTTAGAAGCCATATCATTAAATGTGTTTGCTAAAGCACCAATTTCATCATTGCTTTTAATATCAATTCTTGAAGAAAAATCACCGTTTGCAAAACTTGAAATTTGTTTTGATATTTTTTTGATTGGAGATAGGGTTCTTAAAACAAATAAAAACATTATAATTAATGCGACAATATCAAGCCAAATTAGTATATTTAAAATATATTTATCGCTGATACTTTTTTCATTTTTTGTTTTTAGAATAAATTCATCTTTTAGATATTTTATGTCTAAAATCAATGAATCATTGAAATTCTCTTGCAAAATTTTTACATACCCAAATGTTATATTCTCTTCAAATAGTATTGTGCTATTTAAAAACTCTTTTGAATCAATTTTAATTAAATTATTTCTTTTAAGAATTTCATTAATTCTATTTGGATTATTAACATTATTTAGTATTTCAAATGATATTTTTGCGTATTTGTCTTTGATTAGGTTATTGATTCTTTTTTCGTTAATACTATCGATCCAAAAGCCAATAATACTCATTAAAACAAAACTAATAATAAAAAGAATTAATATTTTTCTAAAAATTGACATCTAATAATTAACCTATAAATTTATATCCAACACCCCAAACAGATTTTATATATTTGGAATTTTTTGAGTCATCTCCAATTTTATATCTAATATTTGAAATATGCATATCTATTGTTCTGTTTTTGGTGTCACTTTCAAGGGAAGTGTTGTTTAAAATATCTTCCCTTGAAGAGATTCTATTTGCATTTTCAACTAAAAACATAAAAATCTCGAATTCTATTTTAGTTAAATCAACACTAAAATCATCAACAATCACTTCTTTGCTTTTTTTATCAATGATAAAATCACCTATTTTAATTTTATCCGTTGAAGCTTTTTTCAAAATATGTTCAATTCTTAGAACTAATTCCCTAGGTTCATATGGTTTTGCTAAATAATCTTCAGCTCCTAATTCAAAGCCATGAATTTTATTTCCAATATCGCCACGTGCAGAAGAAATAATTATTGGAATGTCAATAATAGATTTAATTTTTTTAAAAACATCAAATCCATCCATATCAGGAAGCATTAAATCTAAAACAACAATATCAAAGTTTTTATTTTTGTTTAGTTCATCAATGGCATCTTTAGGATGCAAAAATGAAGTGCAATGCAAATTAAAATCATTTAAATAATCTACAATTAAATCACTCATGGCTTTGTCATCTTCTATAAGTAAAACATTTTTATTCAAGTTCCCATTCCTCAACATATTTAGCTAATCTTTTTCTTTGTTTTTTATTTAAAATAGCATGTATTTTTGCAATTTTAATTGTTTCAATTTCTATTTCTTTTAACTTGATATCCTTTAAGATATTAGAAAATCTTTTTGAATCAAATTCTTCGTTTTCTAAAATATCTTCAATTTCATCTTCAATATCTTCTTTTAATTCATGTAATTTTCTATAATCTTCATTGTATTGGATTAAAATATCTTTTAATTGAAGATATTGAATAGAATTTAAATCTAAAAAATCGAAGTTTTTATATAGATTGTATTTATCACTTTTATAATATTTATTTTTGTACTTTTCAAAATCATCATCACTAGCTATTAAGAGAGTATTTAAAATAATGCTAAAAAATAAAACTATTAATATTTTTGATTTTATCATTGTCAATTAATCCTTTTTCTATATCTGTATGACATGCTTTGCAATTAGCTTTACTTTTAATATCATTTGATTCAAAAACCTCTTTTTCAATATCTTTGTGAAGTTTCTCCCAAACTTTTGTTTGGCTCATTGCTATTATATCTTTATTGCCTATTGATTTCAAAAACATCAAACTTGATTGCATTGTTGAAGTCTCAGCACTGTTTTGAACCAAAAATTCTAAAATATTTTTAGTGTCTTCAACATCAAGGGATGCATCATCTCCAAAGTGGTTTTCCAAATCTCCCATTAAAATTTCCCATGATTTTTTAGGCAAAAGATTGGGAGGGATACAGAGTGTGACACGATGCACACTCATTTACAAATAGTTCATTTTGAACATTGTAATCTTGTGGTTTAAAAACTGATGCGTTTAAAACATTTGTTGGAGTTGAAATATTGAAATAAATAAACCATATAAAAATTGCAAGCATTAAAAAAGCAAAGATTTTCTGAAATATATTTAATTTTACACTTTCATTTTGTTCGGTTTTTTTATAGCCATTAAAAATTGATTTTAATGTTTCATGTTTAGGATGAAGTAATTTATCACTAAATATCCCTCCTAAATGCAAGAAAATCAGAAATAAAATAAAATTAGCAAAAAATTCATGTATCTCTTCAAAAAGCTCCATTTCTTTAAAAAACGAACTGTTTAAATATGAAAATATTCCTTTACCCTCTTGAATACCATATGTCAATGCTCCTGTAATTATGGCTAAAAAAGCAAAAGCAAGTAATCCTATCATTACATAAGAAGCTAGTGGATTGTGACCAGAAAATCTAGAACCATCTGTAAATAATGAAGCTAAAAACTCTTTAACATTTTTTAATCCTAAAGGAAAATCTTTAAATCTAGAATACTTTGGACCAATAAAGCCCCAAATAATTCTAAATGCTAATAAAATTAAAATGGCATAACCAATAATTGCATGGTATTTTAAAAAATTATCTTCATCAGTTAAAAATGCTAAAGTAATCAATAAAGCAAATAACCAGTGAAAAACTCTAGTTGGTAAAGTCCAAATATATGATTTATTCATTTAAAACCTTAATTTCACTATTTATTAATCATCCCATCTACCGTGGTAATTTGGAATCTTAATATCTCTTTCCCCATAATAGCCTTTTTGAGCTGTTGTGTGACATGCTGTACAATTAAACAGACCTTTTACTTCTTCTTGTACAATATATTTTTTAGGAATTTCTCTATGTTTTCTAATAATATAAGGTGTTTTAGTAATTGCATCTACATCTGTACTTGAATAGGCCATACTAGTAGCTATTTTTCTACTTCTTTTGTATTCCATAGCTTTTTCAGCACTATTTTCCATAATGTATTTATAAATAATATCAAAATCTTCTTTTGGCAAACTTGCATCACTGCCAAAGTGATTATCTAAATTACCC
>JALRJW010000002.1 GCA_023268955.1 Aliarcobacter sp.
AAGAAAAGGATTTAAAGTAAATATGTCAGCTGAAATAGCAGGACTTGGTGGAGATTCTAAATATATCAAATCAACAAATACTTTAAAATACTTTAACTCTTTAAATGATAGCTATGATTTAGACTGGATTTTTAGATACAAAGGACAAGTTTCAATTTTAGAAGATTTAGGTCAAATAAATCAAGGGGATTCTTTATATTTAGGTGGGCCTAAAACATTAAGAGGATTCCAATCATATGCATTTCCAACAAGTACGGATGGAGCAAAATTTGATCCATACAAATATATGGCTGCGAATTCTATCGAGTTAAACTTCCCATTAATACCAAGCGCAAAAATGAGATGGTCAGTTTTCTATGATTATGGAATGATTGGTGAAGATACTTTTAGTGATGTGAGTAGATCAAGTGTTGGTGCTGTTTTGGAATGGATTTCTCCATTTGGACCACTACAATTGATTTTTGCTAATCCATTAGATGATGAATCTGGTGATGAAACATCAACATTTGAATTCCAATTAGGAGCAGGTTTCTAAAATGACAAAAAAAATTCAATCAAATATTGACAGAAGTATTGTAAATAGAAGAATTTCAAATGAAGAAGCGTTAGATTTGATAAAAAATGCTTCTTTACTTGAATTAGGTGAATTAGCAACTTTAAAAAAAGAACAATTACATCCTGATAAAACTACTACTTTTATTGTTGATAGAAATATCAACTACACTAATGTTTGTTGGGTTGATTGTAAATTTTGTGCTTTTTATAGACATGGAAAAGATGAAGATTCTTATGTTTTAAAATTTGATGAAATTGATCAAAAAATTGATGAACTTTTAGCAATAGGTGGAACTCAAATTTTATTTCAAGGTGGAGTTCATCCAAAATTAAAGATTGATTACTATGAAGAATTAGTAGATCATATACATACAAAATATCCTCAAATCACTATTCATGGTTTTTCTGCCATTGAAATTGATTTTATTGCTAGAGTTTCTAGAATTTCTAAACTTGAAGTTTTAAAAAGACTTCAAGCTAAAGGTTTAAGTTCTATTCCAGGAGCTGGTGCTGAAATTTTATCTGATAGAGTAAGAGATATTATTGCTCCTAAAAAAATGGACACAGCTGAGTGGTTAGAAGTTCATAGATTAGCTCACTCTATTGGTATGAAAACAACAGCTACAATGATGTTTGGTACTGTTGAAACAGATGAAGAGATCATTGAACATTGGGAACATTTAAGAAAACTTCAAGACCAAACGGGT
Organism: Aliarcobacter sp.; assembly: GCA_023268955.1. Taxonomy (GTDB): domain Bacteria; phylum Campylobacterota; class Campylobacteria; order Campylobacterales; family Arcobacteraceae; genus JALRJW01. The sequence goes on from JALRJW010000002.1 coordinate 1,263, forward strand.
GGTTTTAGAGCATTTATTATGTGGTCATTCCAAGGCCAAAATACTAAACTTTTAGAAGAACACCCAGAAATAAAACCTCAGTCTTCAAACAGATATTTAAGACTATTAGCTGTTTCAAGACTATATTTAGACAACTTTAAAAATATGCAGAGTTCTTGGGTTACTCAAGGTTCATATGTTGGACAATTAGCTTTAAAATTTGGAGCGAATGATTTAGGTTCTACTATGATGGAAGAAAATGTTGTAAAAGCAGCAGGTGCGGCAAATAGAATGAATCAAGATGAAATGATAAGACTAATTAAAGATGTTGGAGAATTTCCAGCAAAAAGAAATACAGCATACGAAGTATTACAAAGATTTTAAAAATTACAAGGGATTTTAATGTCAGCTAAAATAAAGCAATTAAACATAAAAGGTTTAAATATTCCTGTAATATACGAAAAACAGGAAAGTTTACCTATAGTAAATATTCAATTAGTATTTACAAACTCAGGAAATATTCAAGATAAAGATAAAGCAGGTTTAGCAAAATTATCTTCTAAATTATTAAATGAAGGTACTAAAAAACTAGGTTCAGTTGGATATGCATCTATATTGGAAGAGAATGCAATTTCTATTGATGCAGATGTAGGTTTTGAAACATTTGTTTTAGAGATGTCATCTTTAAAAGAGAAATCAAAACAAGGTTTTAAACTTTTAAAAGAGTTAATCGAAGACCCAAACTATTCTGAAAAAACTTTAGAAAAATTAAAAGTACTTCAAACAGGATCATTAAATCAAAAGCAAAATGATTATGATTATGTTTCTAAAGTTGCTTTAAAATCAATTCTTTTTAAAGATACTGCCTTAGAAAAGCCTGCAAACGGTACTATTGAATCAATTTCAAATATAAGTTTAAAAGATATCAAAAAGTTTTTAACTAATGCTATGGATTTAAATAATTTAATCATCGTAGCAGGTGGAGATATATCTTTTGATAAACTAGAAAAAAGAATTATAAAACTTTTAGAAAATGTTGAAGCTAAAAACAAGAATGAACTTACAACTATTAAAGTTACAGCAAAAAAAGCTTCAAAACAAACACTTACAAAAGATACACAACAAGCTTATATATATTTTGGAAGTCCTTTTAATATGGATTCAAATGATGAGAATTACTACAAAGCAAAAGTAGCTTCATTTATATTAGGTGGTTCTGGTTTTGGTTCAAGATTAATGGAAGAAATCAGAGTAAAAAGAGGTTTAGCTTATAGTGCTTATGGGAATATTTTAGTAAATAAATCCCATTCATATTTTAGTGGTTATTTACAAACAAAAAATGAAAATTCAGATGAAGCTGTAAATTTAGTACAAACTTTAGTTGATGAATTTGTTGAAAATGGTGTTACTAAAGATGAACTTACTGCAGCTAAAAACTTTTTAAGTGGTAGCGAACCTTTAAGAACAGAAACTTTATCTCAAAGATTAAATAGAGCATTTATGCTTTATTACAGAGGTTTAGAACAAAATTATCCAAAAATAGAGCTTGATAAAATTAATAGTTTAAGCCTTGAAGATTTAAATAACTTCATTAAATCTCATGATGAGATTAAAAACATATCATTTTCAATAGTAAGGAATTAAAGTTTGTTAAGATTTGCTGTAAGTCCGACAAAAGATTTGAGTTTAGGTGATTTAAGAATTGCAATTTTCAATCATATTGTTTCAAAACAATTAAATGAAGATTTAATTCTTAGAATTGATGATGCAAATAAAGAAGAAAATATCGAAGGAAAAGATAAAGATATTTGTGAAATTCTTAATCTTTTTGCTATTGATTATAAAAATGTTGTTCATCAAAGTGATTCTTTAAAATATCATCAAAAATTGGCTATGCAACTTATGACAAATAAAAAGGCTTTTTCTTGTTTTTGTGGTGATGAGAAATTAAAAGAATTAGAACAAACTGCATTAAAAGAGGGAAAAACTCCTTCTTATGATGGTTTTTGTGAAACTTTATCAGATGAAACAGTTTTAAATACAAATGC
>JALRJW010000028.1 GCA_023268955.1 Aliarcobacter sp.
AAAACCTTTTCCAGCTTCTCCAGCAGTAGCTGCTTCAACAGCTGCGTTAAGTGATAATATATTTGTTTGGAATGCAATTTGATCAATAACTGTAATAGCCTCTTCAATAGCCTTTGTTTTTTGATTAATTTCATCCATTAAGTTTGCGCTTCCTTTTGCATTTTGGAAACCTTTTTCGATTGATGTACTTAATGTTTGTGAATAATCAAGCATCTTATTTACATTTGCATTGTTGTTTATAACTGTACTAGTAATCTCTTCAATAGCAGAAGCCGTCTCTTCTAAAGTAGCTGCTTGTTGAATAACACTGTTGCTTAAAGAGTTGATGTTATCTTTTAATCTATCAGAATTATTACTTAATCTATGATTATTTTTCAAACTACTTAGAAGCATTTGAGAAATTTTTACATTAACTTGATTAATTTCAGTTATCATATCTTTTAAATCATTATCGTAATTATTTTCAATTTGAACAGTAAAGTTGTTTTGATTGTAGTTAGTCATGAAATTATGAATAGAATCAATTGTTTGTTTAAAATCATCTAATGTTTTGTTAATGTTGTTAGCAATTATTTGAAGTTTTTCATCTTCAAATTTTTGTTGAATTCGTTCATTATACTCACCCTTAGAAGATAATTCTGTAATGTGAATAATTTCATTTAGATTATCAGTAGATACTTGAACAATTTCTATATTTTCTTCTTTTTGTAATTCATACTCTTCGTTTTGTTTAGAAATAAAATTTATAAAAATAATTGCTAACACTGAAATTGAAGATATTATAGTATTCAAAGTTGAAGTTTCATTTGTAAAAGTAATGCCAATAATTGAAATTATGGCTATTAATGAAACTAGAATTAAGTTTTTGTTCATCTAAGATTCCCATGTGTGAAAATATAGCACTGATTGTACATTAAATTCGTAACAAGAGTATAGCAAAAGAAATAATTGACATAAGAGGATATTTTCAATATGATTTAAATTACTAATTTTAGGAAAGTTATCATGGAATTTTTATCAGATTTTTTACAATACTCAATTACTTTTTTTGCTATTCTTGACCCAATAGGAAGCAGTGCAATTGCTCTATCAATACTAGGTTCTAAAATTAGTCAAGTTCAATTAAATGATGTATCAAAAAAATCAACTTTTACTATATTAATTGCTTTTTTTGTAGTGTTTTTAAGTGGTGATTTTATACTGAATCTTTTTGGAATTTCAGAGAACTCTTTAAAAACTATGGGTGGATTAATACTTATTTTGATGGCAATTAAAATGGTAAATGGCTCAACAGATAAAAATGCAACACCAAATGATGATAACTATAAAGAAATGGCAATAGTTCCTATTGGAATACCAATTGCATTTGGAGCGGGGCTTTTTAGTACAGTTATTATTTTTAAACAACAAGCTCAAACTATGGTTGATATATCAGCTGTGTCAAGTGCTTTTATTTTGAATGCTCTGTTGTTTTATTTGATTATGAGAAACTCAAGACACATTAAAAATTTACTTGGTGTAACGGGTCAAAATGTAGTTACAAAATTAATGGGATTAATTGTTGGAGCTATTGCTGTTCAATTTATTGTAAGTGGAATCATAGCTATGGTTAAACAGTATGGAATGATTTAAAAATGCAAATTAATTTAAAAGAAGAGTTTATCTCAAACTTCAAAGTAATCATTGATGTTTATAATGGAATTACCATAAAAAGTGATTTTTCTCAAAAAAACAAAGCAATTTTTGAAAATGACATAAATGAACTTATAAACTATTGCGAAAATAAATTCAATTTAATATGGATATATGTAGACATAGCTAAAACAGATTTATTGGAAGTTTTAACAACAAAGGATTTTAAATTTCACACTTGTAATGAAAGTAGAATTTTACTTGTAAAAAAGATACTTCAAACAGCAATTGTTCCCACCGCTGCAAACAATACCTTAGGTGTAGGAGTTGTAGTAATCAATAATAAAAATGAACTTTTAGTAATTAAAGAAAAAATATCAGATATGGGTTATAAACTTCCAGGTGGTCATGTTGATGATGGTGAAATGATTTCAAGGGCTTGTGTTAGAGAAGTTTTTGAAGAAACAGGAATTAGCGTTGAGTTTGAAAGTGTAATTTCTTTGGGTCATTTTTACCCCCATCAATTTGATAAATCAAATTTGTATATATTATGTAAAGCAAAACCTGTAACTAATGAAATTAATATTATAGATTGTGATGAAATAGAAGATGCTAAATGGATTGATTTAAATGAATATTTAAGTAATCAAAATGTTTTGCCATACATTAAAGAGATAGTAAATGCTGCTTTAAATAGTGAAGGTCTAGAAATAAGAAATGAAATACTTGATATAAAAAGAGAGTTTGAACTTTTATTTCCTAGAATATAATGCAAACTAAAGTATAATTGCAAAAAATTTAAAGGTTTATATATGAAAGAAATTATCTCAACTACTAAAGCACCAGCTGCAATTGGTCCATATAATCAAGGAACATCTTTTGATAAATTAGTTTTTTTATCTGGACAAATTCCATTAATTCCTGAAACAATGGAAATCATTGAAGGTGGAATCAGTGAACAAACGCAACAAGTAATGCAAAATTTAAAAGCAGTTTTAGATGAAGCAAATTCATCTTTTGAAAATGTTTTAAAAACAACTTGTTATTTATCTGATATGGATAATTTTGTTGCATTTAATGAAGTTTATTCACAATATTTTGATGCACAAAACGCACCTGCAAGAGCAACAGTAGCTGTTAAGACTTTACCTAAAAATGTTTTAGTTGAAGTTGATGTAATTGCATTTAAAAACTAGATTTTTTCTAGTTTTTAAACTGTTTTAAACTATTTTAGAGTTACAGAAACCCTTTGTTTTTCTAAATCTATACTAAGAACTTTTAAGTTTTCTAGATTTTGATTAATTGATAATATTTCACTAGGATGTGAAATTCTTTTTTGAGATATTTGTGAAATATGAAGTAGGGCATCATTTTTTAAACCAATATCAATAAATGCACCAAAATCAGTAATATTTCTTACAATTCCATTTAAAATAAATCCCTCTTTTAAGTCATTTATATCAAGAACATCATTTGCAAATTTCACTTGATTGAACTCTTCCCTTACATCATAGCCAGGTTTTAAAAGTTCATTCACAATATCTTTTAGTTTTAGGGGAGTTGTGTTTAATTCTTGAGATACTTTTTCAAAATCTTTTATACTTTTAAGGTCATAGTTTTTTTGCAAGTTTGTACTTAAATCATAATCTTCTGGATGAATTCCTGTATTGTCAAAAATAGATTTACCATCTTTTATTCTTAAAAAACCAACACTTTGTTCATAGGCTTTTTCACCTAGACCTTTAACTTTTAAAAGTTCGTTTTTTGTGTTGAATTTTTTTGCTTTTTGTCTATATTCAACAATATTTATTGCTGTTTTTTCAGATATACCTGAAATAAATGACAACAGTTTATATGAAGCAGAGTTTAAATCAACTCCAACTTTATTTACTAAATCTATGGTTGTATTCTCTAGTTTTAAAGCCAATTCTTTTTGATTTACGTCATGTTGATATTGACCAATTCCTAAAGATTTTGGATCAATTTTAACAAGAGCTGCCATAGGGTCTCTTAATCTTTGGGCAATAGAAATAGCACCTCTAATAGTTACATCAAGATCTGGATATTCTTGTGTTGCTATTTTTGAGGCTGAATAAACACTAGCTCCAATTTCACTTACAATTGCGTAATTTACATCAAGATTTTCACTTTTGATTAGTTCATAGATAAAATTTGCTGTTTCCCTTGAAGCAGTTCCATTTCCTATTGCTATTGAAGTGATGTTATGTTTTTTAATTAAATTTAAAACAATTTTAGATGAAGTAGAAATATCTTCTTTTGGTTTTGTTGGATAAATAACTCCACTATCTAAATATAGTCCATTTTTGTCTATGACAGCTAGTTTACAACCTGTTTTATATCCAGGATCAATACCTAAAATCACTTGATTTACAAGGGGTGCTGTTGAAAGTAGTTCTTTAAGATTTTTGCCAAAAAGTTCAATTGCTAAAGAACTAGCCTTTTCTTTTAATTCACTAAGAGCTTCTCTTTTCAAACTTGGAAGCAATAATCTTTTAAGACCATCTTTATATGCATCAAACACTAAATCTTTTGAACTTGAAGCAGTTGTAGGGATTTTGTATTTTTTGATATTTTCTAAAATATGATTTTCATCAATTTCTATTTTTATAGATAGTTGTTTTTCACTTGCAGCTCTTAAAATTGCTAAAACTCTGTGAGGTTTTATATATTTTATTTTTTCATTTGTATTTGCGAGTGAACTATATACTCCATTTTTATCAAACTCTTTTGCTTCTTTTGTTTCTAAAATTCCCCAGTTTGAAATTATATTTCTAATAACTTCTTTTGATTTAAAATCATCAGCATATCTTTGGGCGATTATATCTTTAGCGCAATTTATAGCTTCATCTATAGTTTTGATGTTTTCATTTAAAAAAGATTTTGCTTTTTGTTCAATTTGCTTTATATCATATTTCATAGATTGAATGATATTTGCTAATCCTTCTAAACCATTTTCAATGGCATAAGTTGTTCTTGATGATTTTTTATCTTTAAATGGTGCATAAATATCTTCACAAGCTTGAAGTGTATTAGCTTCTTCTAAACTTTTTAGAACTTTATCATTTAAAAAGTTTTTATCTTTTAGGATATTTTTTATTTCTTCTTTTCTAGTTAGAAGTTTTTTAGAATATTCATAAACTTCTTCAAATACCCTAAGATCTTCATCGCTAGCGTTATTTGTGTAATCTTTTCTATATCTTGCAATAAAAGGAATAGTACATCCTTCATCTAAAAGTTTTATGATATTTTCAATAACTTTTGATGAAAGATTTGTTTTTGATTTTATGGAATTTAATAAATCTTTAGTCAAGAATTACTTCTTTAAAGTCACTTCTAGTGCCTTTTAAAGGTTTATTTGAAACTCCTCTTACTGTATAAACAAAAGAGATTTTTGCTTTATCTGTGATATTTTTATTTGCAGCATGAAGTGTTCTGCAGTGAAACAGTACAACATCTCCTTTTTCAAGATTTGTATGGGCTGCTTTATGAATTAGTTCAATATTTTTAGCATTGTCATCTAAAAAGTTTGTTTTATCATCAAACTGCTCTTTAGTAAAATCAATTTTATGAGAACCTGGTATAAATTCTAATAAGCCATTTTCAAGATATTCTTCATCTAAAGCAAGCCAAACTGAAACTAAATTATCATTTTCAAAATGCCAATATCTTCTATCTTGATGCCAAGTTGTTCTTGATGAATCTTTTGGCATTTTTGTCATAATAGAATTATGATGAGCTAAAGTAAGTACAGCTTTTTCTTCTAAAATTTGTTCTAAAATTGGTCTAATATCTTTGTTTGTCATCCAAGTTCTAAAGATTTCTTCTCTATCATAAACTTGTCTTAATCTTCTTAGAGTAGTTTTTGTAGTGTTTGTTTCTGCAAGATACTCTTGTTCTGATTCAATTGGTTCAATCATGTTTTCAATATGTTTTTGAGTAGCCTTTAGTATCTCATCACATAAATCTTTTTGGGCAAAGTTTTTAATTACTAAAAAGCCATTTTCATGGAATTCTTTTAGTTGTATATTATTTAGCAGCATTTATACTCGCAAGTTTTAATTTAAAGTGATATTATATAAAAAGTCTTATTCAGAATTGTTAAATTGCATATTATAAGTTTTTATTATAATACTTAATAAAATTAACATTATTATTAGGTTTAATTATTTATTAAGTTTTAAATATTTATAATTACATTAGTTTTAATTATGATTATTAAGACTGCGTATTATAAGAAAGTATTATTAAATTAGTTTTAGATTGGCTTAGTATAAATACATGGCCTTGTTTAGAATATTAAGATTGATCTAAAGTTTTTAAATGAATTCAAATAACAATCTCCAAAATGCTACTATGAGAATTTATTTAAATTAAAATTTTAATTCTGTTTATCTTTTTTGATAAACTGTCCTAATTGAATTAAAATTTTTTACAAGGATTTATTAGATCCAACGCACACAATCCTTGTTGAAATATATACTTTTCTTATTATCTCCTTTGCTATAAAAGCTCGGTTTTACCGAGCTTTTTTTATATCTTCTTTATAGTTAACTAAAAATATCAAGATTAAATAAGTTGTATTAAATTATATTTGAAAAGTACTTATTTTATAGTAATCTATACTAAATTTATCAAATATAGACTTGCTTTATTTATTTTTATTTGATAATATTCCACCCACACAAGGAAATGTTAGGAGAATATTATGGTTGAGTTGTCAGAATTAGAAAAACTCAAGGCTTCAAGAAACCCTTTAAAGGTTATTGAAGATATTTATAAAGAAGCAGAAGATGGAATACCTTTAAAACCTGAGTATATAGGTTTACTTAAATGGTATGGTATGTATCCTCATATTAATAGTGAAAATTTAGAAGATAAAAAATATTTTATGAAAAGAATTAAACTTGTTGATGCTTCAATGAACTTAGAGCAGTTAAGAGTTATGGCCCATATTGGTCAAAAATATGCTCAAGGTTTAGTTGATTTTACAACAAGACAAAATGTACAGTTTCACTTTATACAAATAAAAGATTTACCTGAAATATTCAAACTTTTAGAAAGTGTAGGGCTAACTTCAAGAATGGCATCAGGTGATGGACCAAGACCAATTATGACTTGTCCTGTTGGTGGAATTGATGCAAATGAAATTTATGACGCGAGAAATTTAGTTAAAGAAATAGATACATTTTTTGATAAAAATGAAGATGATTTCTGCAACTTCCCAAGGAAATATAAAATAGGTATTAGTGGTTGTGCTTGTCACTGCCCAGCCCATGAAATTCAAGATGTTGCATTTACAGCATTTAAAGATACTAATGGTGAAGTCATTTTTGACTTAACTATTGGTGGTGGTTTATCCAAATCAAGACAAATTGCACCAAGAGCTAATAAATACGTAAAAATAGACCAAGTAAGAGATGTAGCAGTTGCTTGTGCTGAGATTTTCAGGGATAATGGAAACAGAGAAAATAGAAATAAAGCTAGAGTTAGACATTTACTTAATGAATGGGGAATGGAAAAATTTGTAGATGAGATTGAAAAAAATATTGGTTATAAACTCCAAAAAGGTTTAAGTGAACCAAAAATTGAGTCTTATGAAAATAGAAACCACTTTGGAATAAACAAAGCAAAACAAGAAGGTTATTCATATGTTGGATTTGCTACAAATTCTGGAAGAGTAGCAGGTGAAGATTTCATTCATATGTATAATATTTGTAAAAAATACAATGCTGGAGGTATAACGCTAACAGGAACACAAAACTTTATTGTTTATGGTGTTAAAGATGATGTTGTTCAAAATCTAGCAGATGAATTTGATGCTTTAGGTTATCCATATAAACCAACACCATTTAGAGCAAGATTGCAATCTTGTACAGGAAAAGAGTTTTGTAAATTTGGAATTACTGAAACTAAAGAGTTTGCTAAAAAAGTTTTAATACAACTTGAAGAGAAGTTCCCAACTTTTGAAGAAAACGTAACAATTTCAATTTCTGGATGTGGAAATGGGTGTTCTCAACCTCATATAGCTGATATTGGTTTTGTTGGTGGTATGATTAGATATGAAGGACAAAGAGTTGAAGGTTATGATGTATTTTTAGGTGGAAATCTTGAGGGTGAAACTAAAAGTAGATTATCTGTTAAAATAGGTGATAAAGTACCTGCAACAGGCCTTGTATCTTATGTTGAATCATTAATTAATGAGTATAAAACTGACAACCTAGGTCAAAACACATTTAAAGATTTTTTAAAAAGCAAAGCATTTAATTAAATAAAAAGCAAGGATTTACCTTGCTTGTTTAATAATCAAAACAATAGAAATTATGTTTTTGTAGGAACGATGAAATTATAAAATTTTATAGTTACAAAATAATTACAATACTAATACAACTTCCCAAATTTATCCATATAAAGCAAATAAACTCTTAAATCAAACTCTACTTGATGGTATGATGGCATCATGTAAGTGCACATATCATAGAAAGCTTTATTGTGATCTTTTTCTTTAAAATGAGCTAACTCATGAACAACTATCATTTCTAAAAATTCTATTGGCATATTTTTAAAAATAGTAGCAACTCTTATTTCATTTTTTGCTTTTAGTTTATTTCCTTGAACCCTTGAAATATATGTATGCATACCTAAAGCATTGTTTATCACATTTATTTTCCCATCAAACATTACTTTTGAAATTTGAAATTTCTTTAAATATTGATTTTTTAAATCCATTACATATTCATATAAAAGTTTATCATTTGTAAAATCATGTTTTGTTGGATATTTTTTTAGTATGTATTTGTCAAGTTTCTTCTCTTCTAACATTTTTTTTATGCTAGCTTGAAGATGCTGTGGATAGTGTTGTATATATTTCATAAAACAAAAAAAAGAAGAGTTATATCTCTTCTTTTATTTTTTCTAAATCTTTGATTTTCTTTTTGTAGGCAACTTTTTTAGAGATAATAAATCCAATTCTATCTTCATTTATTTCTAAAAACTGTTCTTTAGAGTATTGAGTAATTTTAAATAAATAGTTTCTTCTTGAAGTTAAGAAGTCTTCAATTTTTTCAAATCCAAAATTAGCTTTTAATTTAGTAAGAATTTCATCTTCCCTTGGATGTTGAATAGCAAATCTTGTTGGCTCTTTTTTGTATAACTCTTCTGATTCTGAAATTTGTTGTTCAAAATGGGCAATTGTAGCTTGTGTGGTTTGAATATATGAGTATGATAAAGCTCCATTAAAATATGCAAACTTTTTTCTTAAAGCTGAGATATTTTCTAAAATAGCTCTATGGTAAGATCTTAAAATATTTTCATAAACTTTCGCTGCAAAGTGTCTTGTGTTTGAGAACTCTAAATCAGATGAAATTTCTCTATTTTTTCTAATAAGTTCATATGGTTCTTGCCATTTTTGAACATCATTTCTAATAATTCTATATACATCCCTAAATGCTTCATCTGTATTTAATTCAATATTTTTAAGAAGTTTAATAGATCTCTTAAACATTTTATCTATAGCTTGGTCATCGTAAAATAGAGTTTTATAGATATTATCTGCATTTATCCAATATGTTTCATACTCAACTTTTTCAATTTTCTCACCTTTTAAGAAACCACCCTTAGATTCTTCAAATCTAATAGCTTTTTTTCTTACAATATTTTTATAAGTTTCATGGGCAATTTTTTCCATAATAGATTCTAAAGAGTTATAAATAGTAAATAATTCTTTAGAATACTTTTTGTGAATAGCATCAAACGCTTCTTTAACTTTTGGTTCAGTTTGCATTAAAATATCAATTAATGAGTCATACACTCCCATAATAGTTTTATACTCTTGGGATAAAATATCACAAATATTTTTCAAATCTTTTTTAATAGCATACTCTTTAGTCTCAGCAGCTTTTGGTCTCATTTCATATTCAATAAATTCTAAAACTTTTTGAATATTTGATTCTTTTAATTTTTCCATATTTGAAGAAACATCTCTATTTTTTATTTCAGAGATTTTTTTGTTGAACTCTTCATATTTATCTTTAAAGAAATCAATAGAAGCAGCATTATGCATGTGAATATTTAAATCTTTTTTAAACTCTTTTAAAACTTCATCAACAGAATCTTCTATTAAAATAGATTTTTGTGTTGCCCTTGAATCAAGTGCCATTTTTGCAGAAATTGGTGTTACTTGAGCAAAATATTTAGCAAATTTTTCACTAACATATTTAGTAGTAGTTTGTATTTGTTCTTCAGTAAATTTATCCTTTTGATTTAAAACGCAAAGAGTTTTATCTTTGAAGTGCTCCATATACTCTTCTAAAATTTCAGCTTCTGATTGCTTTCCTGCATTATCAATTAACGTAAGCCAAATAATACCACCTACGTTTTTAAGAACTTTTCTAGTTGTATCTGTATCACTTTGTGATTGTGAGTTTAGACCTGGTGTATCTACAAAAGAGATGTCTTTTAAAATATCCATTGGAGCATAAAGTGTAAGATATTTTATATCTTTCATTTCATCTTGTCTTTGGTCTGTAAAATCAGCAATTGCTTCAATAGGTGCATACTCTTGCGCCCCTGAATAATAGGTGATTTTTAATTTATACTCATCACCATAATTTATGAAGTTTACCTTTGAAGTTACAGGTGTAATTCCTGTTGGCAAAATATTTCTTGAAAGTAGGGCATTTAAAAATGTAGATTTACCAGCACTAAATTGTCCCGTAATCGCAACTTCCATAGGATATCTAGCACGTCTTAGTTGTTTATTTAAAACTGATTGAAGTTGGATTGATGGATGAAATTTTTCATCAAGAAGTTTATC
>JALRJW010000187.1 GCA_023268955.1 Aliarcobacter sp.
TAAGTTTTAACTTCTTCGTAATTTATTGTTTCTTTAAAATCTTCAAACTTACAACCGCTAGCATTTACATGCCCTCCACCATTTGCAAGTTTTAAAGCCATTTGCGAGACATCAACTTTACCATCAGCTCTAAATGAAGCATTTCCTTTTCTTCCAACATCAATAAAGAAGTCATACTCTTCATTTGCCTTTAAAAAAGCATTTGCAGGAATTGAAACAGAACCTAAAGTATATGTTAATAAACCTTTATGACCCTTATAATTTACAGTTAGTTCATGCTTAACATCATCTAATGTTTTAACTAAATGTTTTGCTGTTAAATTATCTAAAGTATCATTTTGACCATCAAAACACAGATACTCTTTTTTATGCTTGTGAATATTTTCATCTAATAAAATATTTCTATTATCAATATCTAAATACTTAGTAGCTACTTTTAAAAGATGAATTCTAAACTCTCTATTTAAATCTGCAAAAAGCATTTGATTGATTTCTCTAACACCAGAAATCATACTCATCAATACTTTTCCAAATTCAAAATTATCTTTTTCATCTTCAAGCCAAATATCGATAGCATTAATACAATTAACCAATGGCTCTAACCAAATCTTTTCATTTTCAAATGCATTATAATTTTCACAAAAATAGTCATAAGTAATTTTAGTAGCGCATCTTTTAACATCTAAAAAATACCAATCAAATTCATCGGCACTTTTTTTACCAGTTGCATGATGATCTAATAGTTGTAATTTAATATTAAAACCATTTTCATTTAATTCTTTAATTTGCTTATCTAAATCTTTTGATTCACCATAAGTTAAATTTAAATCGGTAATTAAAACTAAAATGTCATCTTTTAAATCTTTTTGTTTTATATCATCAATAACTTTTTTAATAGATAATTTAACTTCTAAACCATAATTAGCATTTAAGTATATACCATTTTTAAAATACTCTTTTGAAATTAAGTGACAACCGTATCCATCTAAATCTGTATGTGATATATGATAAAGATTCATTGAACAATATCTTTTAATGTAAGTTCATCTAAAAAGTTATTGATCTTTGATTGCAAATTATTTAGCATTGGCCAAATTGCGCATAATGCTGCTTTATCACTTGGACAAGATTCTACAGATGGGGCACATTCAAAAACTGCAGGAAGTTTTTCTTCAGCTGCTTTTGTTATTTCTAAAATTGTAATTTTATCGTATGGTCTACTTAATACAAATCCACCATTAACTCCCCTATGAGAAGTAACAATGTCATGCTTTGCTAAATTTTGAAGTATTTTTGCCAAGAATGACTTAGAAATTCCTAACTGTTTAGATAAAATATCCACATTTATAGGCTCTTCACTTTTAGCTATAGAAATCATTGATAATAATGCATATTCACTTTTTCTTGTAAGTAACATTTAAATCCTATAATTTTTATCTTATTTTACAGAATATTATATTAATATTCATTATTAAAAAAGAAAATTTAATAAAAAAAAGGGCCGAAGTTTGAACTTCGACCCTTTTTTCCATTAAACTACAAAAATTATTTTGCTCTAATTCCTAAAGTTGCTACTAACTCTGTAAATGAAGCGTAGTCTTTAGCTCTTAAATATTTTAATAATCTTTTTCTTTTTCCAACCATTTTTAAAAGACCTAATCTTGATGAATGATCTTTTTTGTTGATTTTTAAGTGCTCAGTTAAAACTTTGATTTGCTCTGATAATATAGCAATTTGAACCTCAGCTGAACCTGTGTCACCATCTTTTTTTGCGAATTTTGCGATAATCTGTGCTTTTACTTCCTGATCTAAAGCCATTTTGACCTCCTAATAGGTATATTAATTTTGTTCTTTACTTAAAAGTAAGTTGCGAATTATAGTGAGATAAACTTTATATTACTTTAAAATTTACCTATTTTTACTACTTTCCCATTCCTTTTAAATACTCTTCATACTTAACATCTTCTAATTTTTCAATTTTAGCATTTACTTCATCAAGCATTTCTACTTTATATGCTTTTACTTTATTTCTAACTTCTTTTGATTTTACACCAATCATTTGAGCTGCTAAAATACCAGCGTTTTTTGCTCCATTAATTGCAACAGTTGCAACAGGAACTCCACCTGGCATTTGAACAATAGATAAAAGTGAATCCATTCCTTCTAAATTTGAACCTCTAACAGGAACTCCTATTACAGGTAATTCAGTCATTGATGCAACCATACCAGGTAAATGCGCAGCGCCCCCTGCTCCACCAATAATAACTCTTAATCCTCTTTTTTCAGCACTTTTAGCGTATTTCATTAATCTATCAGGCGTTCTGTGTGCCGATACTATTGTTAATTCATATTCAATACCAAAATGCTCTAGCATTTTTGCTGCTGCACTCATTACAGGAAGATCTGAATCACTCCCCATAATAATTCCCACTAATGGTTTAGTCATAATTTAATGCTCCCTTTAATTTTTAATATATCTTTTGCTTTTAATGCTTTTTCTAAAGCAGATTGAGCATCATCATCTAAAACTGTAATATGTCCCATTTTTCTAAATGGTTTAGTCTCTTTTTTAGAATAAAAGTGAAATGACAACTCAGGAATTTCTAAAGTTTCATGAATTCCTTGAATAAATGGCTCACCTGCATATCCCTCTTCACCTAGTAAATTTACCATAGCAGATGGTGAAATAAGTTTAGTTGAACCTAAAGGCAAGTTTGTTACAGCTCTAATCAGTTGTTCAAATTGAGAAGTTGCACAAGACTCAACTGTATAGTGTCCTGAGTTATGAGGTCTCGGAGCAATTTCATTTACTAAAATTTCACCTTTTTTTGTTAAGAACATCTCAACACCAAATACACCAACTCCACCTAAAACTTCAATACATTTTTTAGATATTTCAGTTGCTTGTTTTTCTATTTCAGTATCATCACTATCAAGATCGAATATTCTTTTATCTGTGAAAATTTTACTTTCTCCAGTATCAGCAAGAATAATAAATTCATGAGATAAGTTTCCACCTATAGGTCCTGTATCAGCAGCCATGGGTATTGCTGTCAAAGATAATCTTTTAAATGTTCTTAAATAAGAAAGAAAGAATTTGTTATAAGAATAAAAAGCTTCTTCATCAGATACATCAAATGAATAAGCATCTTTCATATAAAACTCTCTACCACGCATAATTCCAAATCTAGGTCTAATTTCATCT
>JALRJW010000204.1 GCA_023268955.1 Aliarcobacter sp.
TACCACCTGTTGATTCAAATGTTGTATCAATTGAATCTACGTAGTTTTTATAGTGTTTTCTAATAACCTTTGAAATCTCAAAATCTTTTGCATTTTTAGAGATTAAGTCTTCAATTTCAATATTTAATTCAGTCATAATAAATCTTTGTGCTGCTCAATTTTTTTTCTTAATGTTATCCTATTTAAGCCTAAATTCTTAGCAACCTGAACTTGAGATTTATATTTATTTGTTGAAGCTTTGATTAATGGTACTTCAAATAAATATAATAAGTTTTTGTAAACATCTTCACCCTCTAAATGTTCACCTAAATATTTTTCTAAAAACATTAAAATTTCTTGCTCACCAATTGTTTCAAATAAATAAGAGAAGAAAATCGATTTTCTAAGACTGTGAGTATTATTTGAAGTGTTTATAATTAATTTTGAACTAGGAATGATTTGCATATCTAAAGTATCACTAGCTTCTTTTGAAAATTTTGAAACTAAAGCTTGTGTGTCATTTGGTCTTTTAGATAAAATAGGAATCTCTAAATTAATTGAAAAAATATCTTGAATTTTTTGGTTTAAAGCATTATTGTAAGAGATTGCAATTACCCTTATTTCATACTCATTAAGCCAATTTAAAAATAGGTCAATATTTGTAATTTCATGGATTTTATCGATAATTATTGCTTCATTGCTTAGTGTTAAAACATCATCAGCAATATCCCTTTGCAAATCTTTTGCGTTGTATATTTTTGAGTTTGGAAGAATAAATGATGCTAGAGCTTTTTTACCAACACCAGGTTCTCCTAAAATTAAAGCATTAACATCAACCGCTTGAAGCAGTTTAGCCGAATTTAGTATTTCCTTTGAAATTTCATCTAAAGCTATATAATCTTCCATGTCTTACCTTTATATTTTCTATTTTTTCTTTTGTGAAAAGTGAATGAATATTGTTAATGATATTAAAATCAAAGCAATACCAGCTATCAAATAAAATGCATTAATCATTGCATCATAATTATTTATGGCGATTTTAAACACAACAATAAGTGCTTCAATAGATAAAGCAATAATAATTGTAATTAGAAATTTTGTTAAAAGTTTTATTTCAACTTTTGAGTTTTTTGAATAGGATTTAAAAAATACCTCTTGTTCAAGTATTGTTTTTGCTAAGTCAAATATAGCAATACCCAAAGTTAAAGCAATAATCGGTTTAAAAATCATTTCTAAAGATATATGCTCTTTTAATAAATACAAAAAGAAATCATACAATGAAATGATAATCGTAACCATAGATAAGGCCATCATAGAAAAACCAGCTAAAATATAAAAGGCTTTAGTCACACTATGAAATGGTTTGTTTATTTCAAGTAGATTTAGTTTTTCAAGTAAAATCTCTAATCTAAAATCTAGAAAAAATATTTCATTTCCTTCTTTGATGCTTACAGTTATGCAAGAGCTTCTAGTGGCACTACTTATATAAGGATTTGAAAAAGCAATATTTGACTCTTTAAAATGTAATTTACTAATTAAATGAGATCTATCTTTATCTTTTCCTTTTTCATCTTCTTTACCTTTGTAAAAATCATTTGATATTTGGCATTTACTATCTTTATCAACAATATATACAAGTTCTAATGATGGAAAAAGATTAAATAGTTCTTGGAAAGTACTCTCTTTATGAGTTGATAATAATCCTGTATTTTTTAAACTTTCTTGTAAGAAATATTCTATATCTTCACTATGTTGTTTGTAGGTTTCCAAGAACTCTTTCATATAATTTTCCTAGTAATTCTGTATATTTTTTGATTTAATTATAGTATATTATTGAAAAAATATACAGAATTAACTGAATAAAAAATAATCAGCTAGATTTTTAGAAAGATAATTTCATCTTCAATTTTTGATTCATAAATGTTAGTGCAACCTTTATCATTTCCCAAAGCTTCACCACTTTTAAGTGATATTTCCCAATTGTGCAATGGACAAGTTACAATATCTTCATGAACCAACCCTTCACTAAGTTTTCCTTGTTTATGTGGGCAAATATTGTTTATTGCAAAGATTGAGTTATCTTTTGTTTTAAATATTGCAATTTCAATGTCACCAAATTCTACAACTCTAGAACCCATGTTTGGGATATTTTTTATACTTGTAATTTTATACCAATTAGACATCTTAGTTTTCCTTTGCTTCAAAATTAGCTGACTGTTCAGGACTAATTACTATTGGATTAAATTCTTTCGTAAATCCATCTTTAATAGCTTTTGCCCAAGGGTCAACTTGCGCTGATTTTTGAGACTCTTCAAATCTTTTTTCGTAATATTTTCTTTTTTCATCATCAAGCATTACATCTTTTATGTATTTTAATCCAACTCTTTTCTAATTTTAAGCGATCCTTCCTTTAAGGTCACTTCTCCTAAAAGAATTTTTAAAAAAGTTGATTTTCCAGATCCATTGGCTCCAATTATTCCATAGCAATTACCTTTTTTAAATGATGTATTGACTTCGTCAAATAAAACTCTTTTTCCAAATTGAACGGATAGATTTGATGTACTTATCATAAGGACGCAAAAATAATAAAATATTGAAGAGATTTATATTAAATTTAATTAATGAGAATTTTATTGTTTATATCGCTTCTAATACTTAGTAGTTGTAAAAATGACAATAAACAAACTTTTTTCAATGGAAAAATTTTAAACAAGTCGTCTGAAAAAATAATATTAAGTGTTGATGAAAATCCCTTATATAACTCACTTATTAGCGAAAGTGGTGATTTTTCCATAACCATTGACTCACTTGAATCTGGACTCTATAACTTTTTTCTACAACCCGAGTTTCAATATGTAATTTTAGAGGAGGGTGATAGTATCTATATTCGTTTA
>JALRJW010000264.1 GCA_023268955.1 Aliarcobacter sp.
AGCTCACCATGGGGGCGTTGATCGCTTGTAATATTTTGGTGGGGCGTGCCATTGCCCCTATGGCTCAAATCTCGAGTTGAGTCATTCAGTATGAGCAGGCAAGTAAAGCGCTCAAAACGCTCAATAGCATCATGGAGCTTCCAGACGAGCGCGAAGCGACTAAACACTATGTGCATCGTGAAAATTTGACGGGGCAGATGGAGTTTAAAAATGTAACTCCAAAAATGCTTGATATTATTATTGATTATGTTGATGATATTGTTGAAGTAAGCGACAATGAAATTGCAAATGCAATTTTATTTTTACTAGAAAAACAAAAACTTGTAGTTGAAGGAGCAGGTGCAGTAGCAGTTGCTGCAATTATGCATGAGAAAGTTGAAGTTGAAGATTCAAAAGTTTGTGCAATAGTAAGTGGTGGTAATATTGATGTTACTATGCTTTCTCAAATTATTGAAAAAGGTTTAGTAAAATCAAATAGAAAAATGAATTTACTAATTACCCTTACTGATAAGCCAGGTTCACTTACAAATTTAACAAAAATCTTTAGAGATTGTGGAGCTAATATTGTTCAAATTGACTATGATAGAGACTCAGTTCAACTTGAATTTGGTGAAGCATTAATTACTATTGCCCTTGAAACGAAGGGTGATAATCACCAAAAAGAAATCAGAGAAAATTTGAAACAACACGGATATAAATTTAAACAAATTTAAATTAATTTTAATACTTTAGTAATATTTTAGAAAATAAATTATATAATCGCATTGATTTAGTATTGTGTAATTAAAGAAAAGGAAGAGTATGGAAGGAAGACTGTTTACATTCTTAGGGACTATTGGTGGTCACGGTCAAGAATGGATTGTATTGTCGCATATGGTATTAGCATTAGTAATTGTTTTCTTAATTGCTAGAGCTGCTACTAAAAAAATGCAACTTGTTCCAACTGGTTCTCAAAATGTTATGGAAGCATTTATCGGTGGAGTTATCTCTATTGGTAAAGATACAATGGGTGAGGAAAATGCTAAAAGGTATTTACCACTAATTGGTGCTTTAGGTTTAGTAATTGTTGTTTCTAACTTAATGGGGGTTATTCCTGGTTTCGAATCTCCTACGGCTAACATCAACTTTACTTTAGCTTTAGCATTAATAGTTTTCATCTATTATAACTATTTAGGTATTAAGGAAAATGGTTTCGTAAATTACTTCAAGCACTTTATGGGACCAATGCCAATCTTAGCGCCTTTAATGTTTCCAATTGAATTAATTTCTCATTTCTCGAGAATTATTTCATTATCATTCAGGCTGTTTGGTGCAATTAGAGGGGATGACATGTTCTTAATGGTATTACTTATGTTAGTACCATGGTTAATTCCTTTATCAGGTTTCTTCATGCTTACTGCGTTTGGTGTTTTACAAGCGTTTATTTTCATGATCCTTACATATGTATATATTGCGGGATCAATTATGATGGAGCATGAGGACCACTAAAAGTAACTAGATGTTACTTTTATGGGACGAAACCACTAATTTATTAGTGATCTGAAAAATTAAAAGTTTCTTAACGAACTTTTACTTTTATTTAAATACACATAAGAGGGAAGATGGGGACATCTTCCCTTTTTTTATACTTAGCAGAAAATAAAAAATTATGCGAAACAATGGAAAATAAACTATGAATTTACAAAAATATTTAATTACAGACCCAAAATTTTATGGAACAACTACAAAAGATTTCAAAGCAAATCTTGAAAAAATATTAAGTAAAAATGAAATAAATTTCATCTGTTTTAGGGATAAAACAAGTCAAAATTATAAAGAACTAATCAAAGTTTTTATTGAAGTTTGTAGTGCTAAAAACATAGAAAATATTTTTATAAATTCATATATTAATGAAGCCATCAAATACAATGTTGGTGTTCATTTAACATCAACTCAATTTGATAAAATTAATACTTGTAAAGAACAAAATCTTCAAGTGATAGTTTCTTGCCACAATCAAGAAGATATAAACAAAGCTAAAAATGATGGTGCAGATTTTATTACATATTCCCCTATTTTTGAAAGTCCTGGAAAAAAAGATTTAAAAGGAATTGAAAATCTAAAACAAATTGTACAATTAAATAAAGATATTAAAATCTTTGCTTTAGGTGGAATAGTAACTAATGAACATATTAAACAAATCCAAACAACAAACTGTTTTGGATTTGCCTCAATTAGGTATTTTATAAATTAATTTACCTCATCAATTTGAACATCATTTTCTTTTAAATAAACCAAATATCCAAATACATTTTTAGTATCAAAAATATCTTTAATAGCTTTTTTATAATATGAAACTTGATTAATATGTTCTTGTTTTTTCTCTTTAGTAGTTTTATAATCTAAGATATAGTAGTTTCCTTCTTTATATAAAAGCATATCAAGAATTTTTATCTCTTTTTTATACATCAATGCCTGTTCATTTAAGTGAGTTGAGTCTTTGATAAGTGCATTGAAAAACTCATTTTGAAGCAACAACTTAATTCTATTTTTCATATCATCAAAATCACTTTCATCTAAATAGTTTGAATATCTACTTTTAGATAATTGAACAGATTTTTCAATCAAATTTACATCATAGTTTTCCATCATCTCTAAACAATAGTGAGTAGCAATACCAAAATATTTTGATTTTAATAAATCTTCACTATCTTCTTCTTTACTTGAAGTAATTTGTTTTTCTTGCGTTCCCAAATCAAGTGGAGTGTAAATAACTTTTTCATCATTATTATAGTTTTTACTTCTATTTATACTTTGAGTTAAAACACCTTTTGAAATATCAGTTAATGATAATTTTTCAAAAACAGAACCTTTATCTTTTTTTAGAATTATCATATTATATTTTGCTCTTGTTAGGGCAACATATAAAACATTTAGTTCATCTTCGTTGTTTAATCTCTCTTCATTTTTTTTGGCTTGAGCATAGCTTTCATCATAATTTTCTAAGCCTTTGATTTTATAAAACACCCTTTTAAATTCAACATCATTATAGTTAAACAGTAGTGTTGATTTATCTGAGTTTTTCTTTTTTATTCTATCAAGAAGTATTACTGTGTGAAACTCCAAACCTTTTGATTTAAAGATTGTTAAAATCTGCAGACCTGTTTGTTCACTATTTTGAATTATCTCTTCAAGCTTATCTATTTCATAAATAAAATCAACAATATTTCTAAATTTTGAAGAGATTTCAATAAGTCTAATTATATTTTCATCAACTATTTTTAAATCATATGAAATCTGCTTTAAAATACTAGCAACACTCCTATTTTCCAAAGATATCTCATAATCAAATTTACTATTAATGCTTAAACCTACTAAGGCATTATAGTTTTCTTTGTAAATATTCTCTTTAAAATATAGATATTTAACTATATTAATAAGCGCTTTTGCATTTTTTTGATTTATAAGTTTTGAAGTCATCTCTGTTGTAATTTTAAGGCTTGGGAATTTCTCTTTTAGAAAATTATACAAAGATAAAACATCATCATTAGTGTAAGTTAAAATTGAAATATCATTTGAATTTACTCCATTTTGAAGCAAAGTTGAAATCTCTTTTGCAACACCATCAAATCTAGTTTGGGCTTCTTCTAAATTTGAGTCTGTAAAAACTTTTATAAAGCCACCTTTGTTGTTTGCTGTTTGTTTCTCATACTCATAATTTGCTAATGCTAAGAACTTTTCATCAACATAATCCAAAATTTCATTGCATGTTCTATAGTTTGTTGTTAGAGATTTTCTTTCAATCATAGGAGATGACTCTAAAACATAATCAAATAGCTCTTTGTTTCCGCCCCTAAATCTATAAATAGATTGCTTAGTGTCTCCAACATAGAAAAAGGTTTTAAATTTTTCACTTTGTCCTGCTAAAATATCATCAATCAAAGGCTTTAATATTTTAAATTGTAAAATAGATGTATCTTGAAACTCATCAATCAAAATATGAGAATATTTACTATCTAATCTAAAGTATAAAAAATCTTTATCAATTCTTTTACTCAATAACTCGTAAACAAAGTTTGAGATATCATTAAATTCCAAATAGTTTTTGTTTATATTGTACTTTTTCTTAAACTCTTTAAAACTATTAAAAAGATTTATTAATTTTGATAAAGCATAACTTGACCTAATCTTGTAATATTTTTCAAGAACACTTTTTAAATTTGTAAAATACCCTTCTAAAATCTCATTTGAACACTTTTTAAAATATCTATGACTCTCTAAAGTTTCATAAAAAATCCAATTATTTTCCATTAGTTCTTCAAAACTATTTATATCAACCATATTTTTAACACTGTTTGAAGCAGCAGGACAAGATAAAACACCCTCTTTAATTTTTAAAGCATATTTCAAAGCTTCATCTTTTAAAAGGTTAATCAATTTAGCATCAATTTGTAAGTTATCATACTCTTCATTTTTTTCAATTAGAAGTTTAAAAATATCAAAAATTGAGTTGAATTTTTTATTTTCATATAAAGCAAACTCTATTAAATCATCAAATGTTTTTTCATCAAGACTCTCTAAAAACTTTAAAGACAAATGCTCAATATCATCATTTTTTATTTCAAAATCATCAGAAATTCCGATATATCCACAAAACTCCCTAAGAATTTTGTTTACAAATTTATCGATAGTAAAAATAGATAATTCACTATTTGAAAATTGAGTAATCAAAAAGTTTTTTTGACCTAAAATATCTTTTTGATTAATACCCGATTGCAAAGATATTTCATCTAAATAGTTTTTGTCATCACCTAAGGTTAAAAGTGTATTAAAAATTCTACTGCTCATTTCATTTGCAGCTTTATTTGTAAAGGTTAAAGTCAATATTTCATTTGGCTTGGCACCCTTTAAAAGTAGTGATATGTATCTTACAGTTAGCGCAAAGGTTTTACCCGTTCCTGCACTTGCTTTTAATGCTAAATATTTTTTCATAAATGTATGATACTTAAGTTCAAGTTTAAGTTAGATAATTTTAGATATAATAACTACTTTTAAAGAAAAATAGGATTGTACATGCAAAAAAAACACCACAAAGTTCAAACCCTACTTGATGCTATTCCATACATCAAAAAATTCTATGGAAAAACAATTGTAATCAAGTATGGTGGTTCTGCACAAACTAGCCCAGAACTGCAAGAAAAATTCGCTGAAGATATCGTTTTATTATCATTAGTTGGAATTAAGCCTATCATAGTTCATGGTGGTGGTTCAAGAATTACTGAATTATTAACAAAATTAGAGATTAAATCTGAGTTTGTTGACGGTCATAGAGTAACTTGCAAAGAAAGTATGAGAGTAGTTGAAATGGTTTTAAGTGGAGAAATTAATAAAAATATTGCTTCACTATTAAATCATCATGGTGCAAAAGCTATTGGTATTTCAGGAAAAGATTCATCAATCATCAATGCTGTTCCAAAAGATGGTGGAAAATTTGGTTACACAGGTGTAATTACAAAAGTAAACGGCGATATGATTTTAAATCTTTTAAAAGAAGGATTTATTCCTGTAATTGCTCCAATTGGTGATAGTGCTGAACCAAATCATCCAGGATTTAATATAAATGCAGACGTTGCAGCTTCAAAAGTAGCTCAAGCAGTTGGTGCGCAAAAAGTATTATTTTTAACAGATACTGTTGGTGTTTTAAGTAAAGAAGGAGAGTTATTAAACTCACTAGATAAAACTGATGTAGAAAACTACAAAAAAGATGGAACAATTGCTGGTGGTATGATACCAAAAGTTGATTCTTGCATTGATGCAATTTACAATGGTGTTAACAAAGCACATATAATAGATGGAAGAGTTGAACACTCTATTTTATTAGAGTTATTTACAAGCGATGGAATTGGCACTCAATTTGTTAGAAAAGACAATCCAAACAACGGTATAGATTTAGAAAAACTAATTAACGAATAATTAAAAGACAGGAAAACTTAGACTATGAATTTTACAGAAACAAGAGGAAACGATGGAATTATGCCAACTGAAGTAACTTTCAGTGAAGCCATTTTAAATCCAAGTGCCTCTTTTGGTGGATTATATGTACCAAAAGAGTTACCAAAACTTGAAGAGAATTTTTTACAAAATCACTTAAATAGCTCATATAAAGAGTTAGCTTATGATATTTTAAAAGCATTTGCTATTGATATTGAAGAAGATGAAATCAACAAAGCTTTAGCTTTATATGATAACTTTGATGATGCATCAAATCCATGTCCAGTTGTAAAAGTTAAAGATGACCTTTTTGTTCATGAACAATATCATGGACCAACAAGAGCATTTAAAGATATGGCTTTACAACCTTTTGGTTCAATTTTATCTTCAATTGCTAAGAAAAAAGATGAAAAATACTTAATCTTAGCTGCAACTTCAGGTGATACGGGACCAGCTGCTCTTAATACTTTTAAAAATAAAGAAAACATCCAAGTTGCTTGTTTATATCCAGATGGTGGAACAAGTGATGTTCAAAGACTTCAAATGGTTTGTGAAGATGGTGAAAATTTAAAAGTAATTGGTATAAAAGGTAACTTTGATGATGCTCAAAGCGCTTTAAAAACATTACTTGCTTCTCAAAGTTTCAAAGATGAATTAATCAAAGATGGAATTAAA
>JALRJW010000127.1 GCA_023268955.1 Aliarcobacter sp.
ATTTTTTTCATGCAAAATATTTGAAAAATCAGCATCAAGTCCTAGTTTTTCTTTAGCAGGTCCCGTACCAATTCTAAATCCACCAGAAAAACAAACTACTTTATATCCATTCTCTTTTAGCTTAGCAACAGTTTCAAAAGCACCTGGCATTAAAGGTAAATCTTTGCAAATTTCAACTGCTTGTTTATATTCAAGTCCCTTTAATAAAGATACTCTTTCAATTAATGACTCAAAGAAATCTAATCTTCCAGCCATCGCTTCTTCTGTAATGCTTGCAACTTTTTCTTCTAACCCCAATGGTTTTGCAAGAAAGTCGATAGTCTCTCCATCCATAAGTGTAGAATCAAAGTCAAATACCGCTAATTTCATTAATTTTCCCTAATTTTAGTCTTAAAAGGGTATAATTTTATCTAAAAATTACTAAAAATTATTAAAGGATGAGTTTTTTGATATTCGAAACCTTATTTAAAAAACTGCAAGAAGACAAGTTTTTAACGTTGGAGACAACACCTCAACATGAACCTTCTATGCATAATATTATTGAAAAAATTAGAAAATTTAATTTAGATAAAAAAGTGGATGGATTTTCAACTACTGATAATCCATTAGCAAAACTAAAATACAGTGCTCTTTTTGGTGCTTTAAAACTTCAGCAAGAGTTTGGAAAACCTGTAATTGCAACTATGAGTATGAGAGATAGAAACAAAATTGCATTGCAATCGGACCTATTAGGTGCAAATGATTTTGATGTTAGAGCTATTTTAGCCCTAACGGGGGATCCTGCTAAAATGAGTGATCAACCTCACACTAAAGGTGTTTTTGAAGCAAACTCTTTAATGCTATTAAAAATGATTAAATCATTTAACTATGGTATGGATTTTGCGGGACGTCCTTTTAAAATAGAACCAAAACAAATCTATCCTTTTGCAGTTGTAAACTCATATGCTAAAAACTTTTCAAGTTTAGAAAGAAAAATGCACCAAAAAATCCAAAATGGTGCTATGGGTATTATTTCTCAACCAGTTTTTGATGTTGAAAATGCAAAAAAACTTTTAGAGAGTTTTGAAAAAGCTAAAGCAGATGTTTCAGATGTAAAACAAGCTTCTCAACTTATTTTTGGACTATTCCCTGTTACAAAATTAAGAACTGCACTATTTTTATCAGCACAAGTTCCAGGTATTCATGTACCTCAAGAATGGATTGATAAACTTGAAGCTGCTCACGCTATTTCAGAAGAGGAAGAGCATAAAGTAGGAATGCAACTTAGTAAAGATTTATTTAATGAAATAAATAAATTTCATCCAAAAATCCACCTT
This sequence comes from Aliarcobacter sp., assembly GCA_023268955.1. GTDB lineage: Bacteria > Campylobacterota > Campylobacteria > Campylobacterales > Arcobacteraceae > JALRJW01. The sequence goes on from JALRJW010000127.1 coordinate 1,317, forward strand.
ATGACTGCAAATAAATATGATATTGCAGATGAAATTCTTTCATAAAAGATTCTAAATTGAAACTTGCTTGCATTGATGTTGGTTTAAAAAGAATTGGTGTTGCTATTTGCCTAAATGGTTCAATAGTTACACCACAAAGCGCAATTTTAAGAAAAAATAGAGACCAAGCATCAAATGATGTAAATGCCTTTTTAAAAGAGTGGGAAATTGAAAAATTGATTATTGGTTATCCAAGTGCAAGTGAAGATATGCAAAAAAGAATTCAACATTTCACTAAACTTCTAGATTTAAAAATTCCATTTGATTATTGTGAAGAGAATATGAGCTCAATTGAAGCAGAAGATTTAATCAAAGGTGATATAAAATACAAAAGGGATGGAAGAGTTGATTCCATTGCTGCAAAAATTATATTAGAAAGATATATTTCACAAAATAAATAAAAGGTATTTTATATGCAAACAAATATTTTAGGAACAGCTTTAGAAGTTTGTTGTACTTCTCCTATGACAGGTTATTTTAGAGATGGTTTATGTAGAACAACTCCTGATGATACAGGAACTCATACTGTATGTGCACTAGTAACAAAAGAATTTTTAGAGTTCTCAAAATCAAGGGGAAATGATTTATCAACACCTATGCCGTATTATGGTTTCCCAGGTTTACAAGATGGTGATAAATGGTGCTTATGTGCTTTAAGATGGAAAGAAGCTTATGATGCAGGATGCGCACCAAAAATTTTGGCTAAATCAACTTCTAGTGCTACTTTAAAACTAATGCCAAAAGAAATTTTACTTGAATTTGCTGTTGATTTAGAAGAAAATTAATAAAATCTAATCTTTATTTTGCTCAATTGCAACAACTGCAATAGCAAAACCTCCATCATGAGTTATTGAAACACTTGCATCTTTAATATCAAATTTTTCTAAAATTTTTTTTGAAAAAGATATTAAAGGTGCCCCTTTGCTACTTTTGCTTAAGAAAATATCATGAAAAGAACACTCTTCTCCAATACCAATTCCCAAGGCTTTTGAAGCTGCTTCTTTAGCGGCCCAAAATCCAGCTGCAGTTGAAGGTCCTTTAACAAGTTTTATTTCATCATCATTTAAAAATCTTTCATAGGCCTTTTGACCAAATTTTCCATGCATTTTTTCAATTCTATCAATAACAGTTATATCTACACCAATCATTTTAATCCTAAGTTTTGTATAATTGCCCAATGAAATTATTGGCAAGAAAATTAGTTTATTTATTTGTAATGTTATTTATAATTAGCTTAATATCTTTTATTGCAATAAATGCTGCACCTAATTCTTTCTTTGCAAGTGGTGAATTAAATCCAAATATCACGCCAG
>JALRJW010000097.1 GCA_023268955.1 Aliarcobacter sp.
TTATTTAATATATAAATTGAAATAATTGTGCAGATTACGCCAAGAATAGTATTAAATGTGATTACTTCATTTAAAAAGATACTTGATAAAATCAAAGCTGAAGCTGGTACTAAAAATATGAAAGAACTAACTTCACTAGCACCTAATTGTTTGATACCAAAAAAATAAATAGTTGTAGCAAAAACTGTTGATAAAACTGTAATAATAAACATATTAACCCAAAACACATAGTCAAACTCTAAGACTTTTACAAATAAATTTTGAGTATCCACATAAAACAGTGAAATAACAAAAGTACTTAATATATAAACATAAAATGAAAACACAATAGCATTTATTTTTGTAGCTTTTGAACTAAAAATTGTTAGCATAGGCCAAAGAATTGAAGCTAATAAAAAGTAAATATTCTCTTTTGAAAAAATCTCTTTTAAATCAAATGCCCAAATATTAAGCATAGTTAATACACCAAAACCACCAAGAACTAGAGCAAATGAGTGTTTCAAGCTTATTGTTTTTCTATTTAAAATTGCTAAAATCACAAAAGTGTTGATTGGTATTAAAGTAGTTACTAAAGCACCACCAAAACCAGCCGTTCCATGGTCAACTCCAAGAAAAAAACATATAGAGTATAAAACCAATGACATTGCGGCAAATAAAATCAATGTTAATGTTTTTAAGTCAATTTTAAATGAGTATCTAAAAATTATAATAATTGGAAACATCAAAATAAATGAAATACCCATCCTTAAAAAGATAAGCTCATATTCATTTACATATGATGCTAGGAATTTTACATTTACCCATGACGCACCCCAAAATATCATAGCAAGAACTATGAAAAAATAAAATAGGGGTTTTGAAATGGTCATTTTATATCATTTAATAAAAGTATATCAACATAATCACCAGCTTTAATATCACTACTATCATCTTCTTGAATTAATAGAGCAGGTGAGTGTAAAAGATTTGTTAAAATCGCACTTGTTCCTTGTTTTTTACCTTCAAAGTTAATATTGTATTCACCATTTTCATAAAAAACATTGCAAGCTGTGAAAATAGTTTTTTTCATTTTCATTGGCCAGTTTTGATGGATTTTTGCTTTAACTATAGGAAGTTTTTGATTAGAACCTCTATATTTATAAATCATTGGAAGCATATAAAGTATTGCACAAACAGTTGAAGAGTAAGCAAATCCAGGTAATGCAATAATAGTTTTTTCATCTTTTTTTGCTACTAGTATATGCATACCAGGTTTTATAGTAACCCCATGAAATAATACTTCACATTGTAGTTTATCTTTGATTACATCTTGCACAAAATCATAATCTCCAACTGAAACTCCACCTGTAGTTACAACAATATCTGCTTTTTTTAAAGCTTCATCAAACATATTAGTAATTGAGTCAATATCATCTTTAACACAACCTAACTGTATAACCTCAGCACCGTTTGTTTTAGCTAACGCTTCAACTGTTAGATGATTTGAACTTCTTATTTGAGCGTCATTTGTTTGAGTCTCACCTAAATCTAATATTTCACTACCTGTACTTGCTATTGCAACTGTAGGATTTACATAAACATCACATTGAACAATATTTAATGAAGCCATTACTCCAACTTCAGCAAAAGAAACAATAGTTCCTTCTTTTATAAGAATTTCATCTTTTGCATAGTTTTCACCAATATTTCTTACAGCAAATCCAAATGGAACTTCTTTAGTGATAATTATTTCATCACCATTTACTTCAACATTTTCAATTGGTATTAAAGTATCAGCACCTTTTGGCATAAGTGAACCTGTAAATGTTTTTATGCAAGTTCCATTTGAAACTTCTGATTCAACTATACTTCCTGCAGGATTTTTATCAATAATCTTTATTTTACCAATTTTCAAATCTTCATGTTTTATGGCATATCCATCCATTCCTGATGTTGGAAATTCAGGACTATTATGATCAGCAACTATATCTTTTGCTAAAACATAACCTAAGGCTTGGCTAATAAACTTTTTTTGTGTTGTTTGTTTTAATTCAATATTTTGTATTATTTCTTGTGATTGTTTAAAACTTATAAAATCTCTCATATCTTCTCCAATCAGTATTTATTTTGTATTCATAGTATTATGAGTTTCTTAAAATGAAATCTTTGTATTTATTTGCAGTGTTGTAACTAACTTCTGCTTCTTTTGCAACAGAATAAACAGTAATTCTTTTATTGTACATTCTCATTAAATTAATAGCTGTTTCTATTTTCATTTTAGCTTGTTCTTGCCTAACTTTTGTAGCTTTTACAGTTGCTTTACTTTTTTTATGAGTTAAACTCTTTTTATATTTTTCTTCTTCGTGGTGAAGTCTTTTATAAAGTTCTGCTTTACCATGCTCTTTGCAAAGTTCTTGAAGAATTCTTAGTTCATTGATTGATACAGTGATTCTAATAACTTATCCTTGAGATACTAATTTACTTTTTGCAACTAATATTTGCTCTAAAAGCATGTTTCCAAAACCTTCTGGCATATTTGGGTTTTGGGCCTGAACATTATCAATAATGTTTTTAACTTGATCCATTGTCATATTTACAGCCAATGGCAAAATTGTATTGGTGATTTGATCTCTAAACTGTTGCTGTTCTTCAATAGTCATAGGGTTATTCTTTCCTTGAAATAAGTGTGATATTATATTGAAAATAAATAAAACTAGAGTAAAAATATATGAAAGAATAGTTTTGATATAATTCGCGAAATAATATAGCAAGGTAGACATTTTGATTGAGTTAAGTAAGAAAATTTCAAAAATAGTTGGTAAAACTAATGCTGAATACTCTTTAATCAAAGAAGGAGATAAAGTTTTAGTTGGTTTTTCAGGTGGTAAAGACTCATTAACACTATTGCATTCATTAAATCATCTAAAAAGAGTTGCTCCATATAACTTTGAATTCAAAGCAGTTACAGTTACTTATGGTATGGGTGAGCAAGTAGAATTTTTATCAAATCATTGTAAAGAGCATGGGATTGAACATGAAATTGTTGATACTCAAATCTTTGATTTAGCTGGTGAGAAAATTAGAAAAAATTCATCTTTTTGTTCATTTTTTTCTAGAATGAGAAGAGGGTATTTATATTCAACAGCATTAGAGCAAGGATTTAACAAAGTTGCTTTAGGACACCATTTAGACGATGCAATGGAATCGTTTTTTATGAATTTGTTTTACAACGGAACAATGAGAACTATGCCTCCTATTTACAAAGCTGAAAATGGGATTGAAGTAATTAGACCATTAATTTTTTGTAGAGAAAGACAATTAAGAGCTTTTGCTGATGCAAATGAAATTAGAGTAATTGGAGATGAAGCTTGTCCAGGGCTTAGATTTGATGTTAAAATGCCTCACGCTAGACAAACTACAAAAGAACTACTTGCAAAACTTGAAGAAGAAAATCCTCAAATATTTATTTCTATGAAAGCAGCATTTGGAAATATTCAACTTCCTACATTTTTCAAAGAAGAAAATTTAGACAGAATTAGAGAAGAAGAGACACAAGCTTAATGAAAATATTAGTTTCTTCTTGTTTATTAGGTGAAGATGTTAGATTTGATGGGGCAAACTCATCAATAGCATATAACCCAAAATTAAGATTTGCCGATAAAGAGATATTTATGGACTTAATGTGTGAAAATGAGATTTATTCATTTTGTCCAGAAGTTGAAGGTGGGCTTTCTATTCCTAGAATTCCTGCTCAAATAACATCTTTTGAAAAACCATTTAAAGTTATAAATGAAAATGGTGAAGATGTAACTATAAACTTTTTGATGGGTGCTAAAAAAACACTTGATTTATGTTTAAATGAAGGAATTAAAGTAGCTTTAATGAAAGCAAAATCACCATCTTGCGGTAATTTGCAAACATACGACGGTACATTTTCTCAAACATTGGTTGATAAACCAGGAATGACAGCTAAACTTTTAATGGAAAATGGAATTGAAGTATTCAATGAAACTCAATTAAAAGAGTTAAAGAGTTTCATTAAAAAAAATAAATAATAAAAATATCTAAAAAAGTATATCTTTTGATTTTTTTCAGTAATCCCTTGTATAAAATTATATTCAAATAATCAACATAACTTCAATTATTTTTAGTTATAATCTTACACTTTACGCAAATACTAAGGAACACGAATGGGATTAATTTTTTCATTTCTTTTTAATCGAAACAGTCACTTTAATTTAGCAAATATTGCTACTTTTTTTAATATAGCAGCAGGTATTTTTGCTATTTATTTTTTAACACACCAAAACTTTTTTGCTGCGGCACTTTTTGCTTGGCTTGCAGGTGGTTTTGATATTATAGATGGAAAAATTGCAAGAAAATATAATTTATCAACTCAGTTTGGTATTCAACTTGACTCATACGCTGACTTCTTGTCATTTGTAATTGTTCCATCTATGTATATTTATTTCGCTGTTATTGATACAAAAGAAGAGTTTTTAAATATGTATTTTGTATCTTTTGTATTTATTTACTATGTAATTTCAGGACTTAGAAGATTAATTCAATTTAACATCAACTCAAATGAGGGTGAAGTTGAAAAATTCTTTACAGGGGTTCCTACTCCACTTGGAGCTATACTTTTATTTGCCGTTTACTTAATATATTTAACTGGTTTTGTAAATGAATACTTTGTACTTATCTTAATGGTAGTTATTGGTTTTACATTAAATTCAAAAATTAAAATAAAACACTTATAAATGAAAGAAATCGTTTCAATAGATTTAGGCTCTAATTCTTTTAGAGTTCTAAAATATGATTATGAAAATCACCAAATTATCTCAGAATACAATAAAGTTGTAGGAACTGCTGATGGTTTAGTTGATACAGGAATTATATCAGAAGCTGCAATTAATAGGATTATTAGTGCTATTAATGAGTCTATTAAAATAGTTAAATTTGACCCTAGTAAGGCTGTTTGCATTACAACTGCAGCTATGAGAAAAGCTAAAAATTCTAAAGATGTTTTGAGTATTTTAAATGAAAAATGTCAAACAAGATTTAAAATAATTGATGGAAATGAAGAAGCTAGACTAACACTTTTAGCTATAAAATATGCACTAATTAGAGAAAAAATTGATTCTAAGAATTTTATTTTACTCGATATTGGTGGTGGTTCTACTGAACTTATTATTAATACAGATCAAAAGCATATTTCAAAAAGTTTTGACTTTGGAATAGTAACAATGACCCAAGATGTTTTAAAAAGTAAAAATCTTGATGCTAAATTAGAGTTCAGAAAAAATGAAATCTCAAAGTTTTTAAACGACAATAAAATTAATCCAGATAAATATACATTTATAGCAACAGCAGGAACACCAACAACGGTTGCTGCAATTAAATTAGGTTTTGATATTTATACTTACGATAGAAATAAAATAAATGGTTCTAAAGTTTATTTTGATGATTTAGATTATTGTATTGATATTATGAAAAATTCTACAAAAGATGAATTAATAGAATTAGTTGGAAAAGGTAGAGTTGAATATATAGAGACAGGAATCATGATTTATAAAACAATATTTGAAGTTTTAAACAAAAAAGAATCTATAGTTTTTGATGATGGACTAAGAGAAGGTATTGCTATAAATGAAGGATTAAAAGTTAAAAAGTTATAAAAACTTCTTAACTTCCTATAAGTTTTACACTTTGTTCTTGTAATATATTTGCTTGTGTAGCAGCCAAGAAACCTTGAACTGCAATAATATTATTTTTTGAAAAATTACTTGATTCTTTACCAAAATTAATTTGTTGACTTAAAGTATTTTGATTATACATTGAAACTTGTTCTTGAATTGATTGTCTAGCACTAGTTTCTAATCTATCTCCAAATGAAGTAAATTGATCTATAGTATTTTTTATTTGATTAATTGAACTTTCAACTTTTTGAGTTAATTGATCAACAGCTTGTGGTTGATTTAAATCTGAAGTATTGTAAGTATTGAAAATATCAGTAGAAATCATAACAGTATTTGGTTTATTAATATCAAAGTTAGCGTATTTTGTAGATATGTTTATTTCATTTTTAGAAGTATCATACATATCATTTGTTAATAAATTTTGTGATTTATACTGAGCTTCATATGCTATTTTATTGAATTCTTGTAAATCATTATTCATACTATTTTTCATTTCATTTGAATCTTTGATTTTTCCATCTTCAGTTTTTGCATTTTGAATATTTTGCTGAATTTTTTCTAATATAGTTTTTTGATCTTCAAGACCATTTTGAGCTATTTTAATTTGTGCAATACCTTCATTTAGATTTTGAACATTTAATGATAACTCATCTCTTTTAACATTATAGTCTTTAATATTTAAACTAAGACTCTCTTTTACAGAGGAGTCAGCTACTTTTGATGCAGCGTTATTTTTATTTAGTTGTAAAGAAGAAGCGTTATTATCAATATTTTGAATGTTAGGATTTATATTGGCATTTATATTACTTATATCCATAATTATTTCCTTTAACTTTACATATTTTACTAATTATATTTCAAGTAAACTAAAAGTAGTCTTTATTCAAAATTATAATAATTATTTATTAACCAGAAATTAATAATAAATTGAATATAATCACGACTATTTAATAAAATTTACGGAGAATTATAATGAGAATGACTGGCGCAAAGATGGTGATTGAAGCATTACATCAAGAAGGGGTAGATACTGTATTTGGTTACCCTGGAGGCGCTATTATGAACGTCTATGATGAAATTTATAAACAGACACATTTTAAACATATTCTAAATAGACATGAACAAGCTTCTGTTATAGCAGCTGAAGGTTACGCAAGAGCTACTGGTAAAACAGGTGTAGCAATTGTAACTTCAGGACCTGGATTTACAAATGCAGTAACAGGTTTAGCTGATGCATACATGGACTCAATTCCTTTAGTAGTAATTTCAGGACAAGTACCAACTACAATTATTGGTACAGACGGTTTCCAAGAAATTGATGCTGTAGGTATTTCAAGACCATGTACTAAGCATAACTACTTAGTAAACAGAATTGAAGATTTACCAAGAATTATCAAAGAAGCATTTCATATAGCCTCAACAGGAAGACCAGGTCCGGTTCATGTTGATATTCCTAAAGATATTACAGCTCAAGTTGCTGAGTTTATCTATCCAGAGGAAGTGAACTTACCAACATATAAACCAACTGTAAACTTCAATAAAAAACAACTGAAAAAAGCAATGAAAGCTATTGCTGAATCAAAAAAACCATTACTTTACATTGGTGGTGGAGCCATTTTATCTAATTGTGGATATGAGATTAGACAATTAGCTGATAAATTAAATATTCCTGCTGTTGAAACACTTATGGCAAGGGGTGTAATGGGTGATGAAAATCCATTATTCTTCGGAATGTTAGGTATGCACGGTGAGTATGCTGCAAATATGGCTGCATATGAAACTGACCTTTTAATCTCTTTAGGTGCTAGATTTGACGATAGAGTAACGGGAAGATTAGATGAATTTGCTTCAAAAGCTAAAATTATTCATATTGATATTGACCCAACATCAATTGCAAAATTAGTTAAACCTGATTATCCTATTGTTGGAGATTTAAAAATTACTGTTGAAGCTATGCTTGAAGCTGCAAATGAGCTAGAAACTAATGATTTTTCTAACTGGGTTGAACTTCTAAAAGATTATAGAGAACAAGAGCCGTTAAGATTTATTGATTCAAATACTGTAATTAAACCTCAATGGGCTGTAAAAAGAATTGGTGAATTATTAGGTGAACAAGCTGTTATTTCAACAGATGTTGGACAGCACCAAATGTGGGCAGCACAGTTCTATCCATTTTCATATCCTAGACAATGGTGTACATCAGGTGGTTTAGGAACTATGGGATTTGGATTACCTGCTGCTATGGGTGTTGCTAAAGCTTTAGAAGATACTGATAAAGTTTCTGTAAATATCACAGGTGATGGTTCAATTTTAATGAATATTCAAGAGTTAACAACATGTGTTGAATACAATATTCCAGTAATTAATGTAATTTTAAATAACAATTACTTAGGAATGGTAAGACAGTGGCAAACAATGTTCTATGATAACAGATTATCTGAAACAGATTTATCTAGCCAACCTGATTTTGTTAAGTTAGTTGAAGCATTTGGTGGAATTGGTTACAGAGTTAACACTAAAGAAGAGTTTGATGCAGCAATTAAAGATGCTGTAGAGAAGAAAAAACCTGCAATGATTGATGTAATTGTTGCAAGAAATGAAGATGTATTACCTATGGTTCCAAATGGTCATGCATTAAATGAAATGACATTATTAACAGGAGGGGACAATGAATAATTTTAACCATTACTATGACAGTGAAACTACAAGACAGGTTATTTCTGTAATTGTTATGAATGAACACAATGTTTTATCTAGAATTGTTGGATTGTTCTCAGCAAGAGGTTATAATATCGATTCATTAACAGTTGCACCTATTGAAGGAAGCGAATATTCAAGAATGACTATTGTTACAACTGGTGAACAAAGAGTAATTGACCAAATTGTTAAACAATTAAATAAATTAATTCCTGTATTAAAAGTAAATGAGCATAGAAATGTTATTGAAAAAGATACAGTTTTAATGAAATTTTCTGTTGATAATAACTTATCAGATATAGATGTGATTACAAGAGCTTACCATGGTTCTATTCAAAATGTAACTGACGATACAATCGTAGTTGCAGCAACTGATTCTAGCCATAGAATCATGAACTTTATTAGAGTTATGCAAAAGTTCAATCCACTTGAAGTAGTAAGAAGTGGAATTGTAGCAATGGAAAGATAAAAAGAAATTTCTCTTTTTATCTTAACCACTTTACTAAAACACAAGGAAAACTCATGAAATTATCTGCAATATGTGAACACATTAATATCTCTTGTGAAAGTGAACTAGAAATAAGTGGTTTAAATACACTTATTGATTCAAATGAAAATGAATTAACTTTCTTACAAAACAAAAAATACCTAAAAGACTTAGAAAATACAAAAGCTGCTGCTGTTTTAGTGCATAAAGATTTTGAAAATCTTGTTCCTAAAAACACTATTGCATTAGTTTGTGAAGAGCCTTATTTAACTTTAGCTCATATTTCAAAATTATTTGCACCTGAAGTTATTGAAACTCATGGTGAAGATTGTGTTGTTGGAATTGGTTCAAAAGTTATGCCAAATGTTTATCTAGGATATAATTCAACTATTGGTAAAAACTGTAACATAATGGCTGGTGCTTATATTGGAGATAACGTTACTATTGGAGATAATACTACAATATATCCTAATGTAACAATATACAGAGATTGTAATATTGGAAGTGATTGTATTATTCATGCTGGAACTGTAATTGGAAGTGATGGTTTTGGTTTTGCAAATACAAAAGATGGTAAATATATAAAAATTTATCAAAATGGTAATGTTGAAATAGGAAACGATGTTGAAATTGGAGCAAATTGTACAATTGATAGAGCTGTGTTTAAATCAACAATTATAAAAGATGGTGTAAGACTTGATAATTTAGTTCATATAGGACACAATTGTATTTTAGGAAATGGTTGTATTTTAACTGGACAAGTTGGATTATCAGGTTCAACTAAATTAAATGAATATGTGATTATGGGTGGACAAAGTGCTACAGCTGGTCACCTTGAAATTGCACCATTTACAACAATTGCAGCTCGTGGTGGAGTTACTAAATCAATTACTGAGCCTAAAAAATCATGGGCAGGATTCCCTTTAATGGATCACAGAGAGTGGTTAAAACTTCAGGGTAGAATTGCTAAACTTCTAAAATAAAGGGTCTGTCATAGCTAAAAAAATTATTTCAACAATTATTGTATTTATACTAGCTTATTTTCAAATATCTTTAATTATACAAGATGCTACTATAGTAGGAAAATTAGGTGCTAGTTTTTCTAATGGTTTACTAAATTATTTTGGATATTTTGCATATATTTTCTTGATATTTTTTCTATATCCAATTTATCAAACAACATTTAAAAAAGCAGATGCTATTAATGTAATTGTTTCTATTTTAGTTTTAATAATGTTTATTTTTTCAACATTAATTCTTCAGTCATTGGCTATTGATTTAGGAAAAATAGGTAATATTTTAGTTGGTGAATTAAGTCCATTTATTGGTAAAGCTGGATTGTTTATATTTGTTTTAATAGGTTATGCAATTTGTGCATTGATTTTTGCAGATAATAACGATGTTAAAATGCCTATTTTAAGACTTCCCAATTTAAAACCTAATATTAAAAATCCTTTTAAATCTGAAATACAAACATCTACTTTCAAAAATGATAGAACTGTAAAAAAACAGGAATTTAAAAATATTGCACCTAAAAAAGAGATAAAAGAACAAGTTGTTACAGTTAAAGAAGAGGGTAATACAGCTGAAATTATTTTAGAAGATGCTTATACTGAACCATCAACACAAGAAATAAATTCATTGTTTGATTTTGCTAAAAATGAAGATATTAAAGAAGCAGAACTTGTTGAAGAAAAGGTATCTGAATCACATAATTTAATTGTAGATGAATTAGAAGAAAATAAAAAACTACTGGATGAAATAGAATTAGGTGATACTGAAAAACCAAAAGATTTTATATTACCACCAACTAATTTTTTCCAAGAATCGCCAAAAGATAAAAAATCAAAAGTTTCTGAAAGTTATATAGACAAAAAGATTGAAGATTTACTAGATAAATTAGCTATGTTTAAAATTGAAGGTGATGTTGTAAGAACTTACACAGGCCCTGTAGTAACAACATTTGAGTTTAAACCAGCACCAAATGTTAAAGTATCTAAAATTTTAAATCTTCAAGACGATTTAGCAATGGCTTTAAAAGCTCAAACGATAAGAATTCAAGCACCAATTCCAGGAAAAGATGTTGTAGGAATTGAAGTTCCAAATGAAGATGTGCAAACTATTTATTTAAAAGAAATGCTAGATAGCGAACTTTTCCAAAATTCAAAATCACCATTAACAATGATTTTAGGTAAAGATATTGTTGGTAAACCATTTATCACAGATTTGAAAAAATTGCCGCATTTACTTATTGCTGGAACAACGGGTTCAGGTAAATCTGTTGGTATTAATTCAATGATACTATCACTTTTATATAAAAACTCACCAGATAATTTAAAATTAGTAATGATTGACCCTAAGATGCTTGAATTTTCAATGTATAATGATATTCCTCACCTTTTAACTCCTGTTATTACAAAAGCTATCGATGCAATTAATGCTTTATCAAATATGGTTGCAGAAATGGAAAGAAGATATACATTAATGTCTCAAACAAAAACTAAAAACATTGAAAACTATAATGAAAAAGCAAAAAAAGAAGGTTTTGAACCTTTTCCTTATATTGTAGTTGTAATTGATGAGTTAGCAGACCTTATGATGACAAGTGGAAAAGATGTTGAATATTCAATTGCAAGACTTGCGCAAATGGCAAGGGCTTCTGGTATTCACTTAATCGTAGCTACACAAAGGCCATCAGTTGACGTAGTTACTGGTTTAATTAAAGCAAATTTACCAAGTAGATTATCATATAAAGTAGGGCAAAAAATTGACTCTAAAATCATTTTAGATTCTATGGGTGCTGAGTCATTACTTGGGCGTGGAGATATGCTATTTACACCTCCTGGAATGTCGGGCCTTGTAAGAATTCATGCTCCATGGTCAACAGAAGATGAAATTGAAAAAGTTGTTGAATTCTTAAAAGATCAAAGGGAAGTTCAATATGATATGAACTTTATTAAAGACAAATCAGTTTCATCTAGTGATGATGTTTCAATTTTAGATTTAAATGATTTAGACGAATTATATGAAGAAGCTAAAATGATTGTTTTAAATGAAAAGAAAACATCAATTTCTTACATTCAAAGAAAATTAAGAATAGGCTACAACAGAGCTGCAACTATAGTAGAGCAACTAGAACATACAGGTATACTTTCAGAAGTTAATGCTAAAGGTAATAGAGAAATTCTAGTATAGTTATTTTAAGGGTTATTAAAGTAAAAATTGAAGAATTTTTAATATTTAATATGCTAGAATTTATTAAATTACATTAAGGAGTTTGTTATGAATACAGGTATTGTAGGAAGACATATAGATTTAACAGATGCAATAAAAAACTATGTAAATAGTTCAATTGATATTTTCAAAAAATATAATTTAGATATTATTTCTGTAAACGCAATTATTGACCAAGAAGAGAAACATGGTAAAAAACAATTTTCTTTTGAATTTACACTAAACATTGCTAACTTAGACACTGTTGTTGTAAAACAAAAAGATAAAGATTTATACTCTGCTATTGATATTGCTGTTGATAGAGTTTCAAAAGTTTTAAGAAGACATCATGATAAAGTTTCTGGACACAAAGCTACAAAATTGACTGAAGTTGTTTTACAAGATATTGAAGATCAAATTGCAAAAGAATTAGATACTTTAGACAATGAAATAGTACCAGTAAGATTAACATCTTATAAACCAATTGATATTGAAGAAGCGTTAAACGATTTAAAAGCGTCTGATGCAAGTTTCAAGGTATTTTATGACAAAGATGATAACATGAGAGTTCTTTACAAAAAAAGTGAAGAAGGGAAGTTTGGTTTATATTAATAAACCCTTTTTATCTCTTTAAAGGTATCAACATAATGTTGATACCTTTTTTTTATTTAAAAATTAAGGTAATATTACATTCATGAATGAAGAACTACTAAAAATTGCACTTATTGGACAACCAAATGTTGGTAAATCATCATTGTTCAATAGAATCGCACAAGAAAAAATTGCTATTGTTTCAGATTTGGCTGGAACAACTAGAGATATAAGAAAACAAGTTGTTGAAGTACTAGATAAAAAAGCTTTAATGTTGGATACAGGTGGAATCGACGAAACAAATGATGCAATCTTTTCACATGTAAAAAGAAAAGCTATTGAAACTGCTAAAGAGGCTGATATAATACTTTTTATGGTAGATGGTAAAAAAATACCTGATGATAAAGATAAAGAACTATTCTATGAGCTTCAAGATTTAGGAAAGAGTTTAGCACTTGTAATTAATAAAATTGATAATGACAAAGAAAAAGAAAGAGTTTGGGATTTCTATGAATTTGGTATAGATGAAGAAAATTTATTTGGAATATCTGTATCCCACAATAGAGGAACTAAATCTTTAATTGAATGGTTATATAACAAATTACCAGAAAATCCTGAGCATATGAATGTTAATGAAGTTTTAGATGATGATGAAGAATTCGAATACGATGAGGAATATGTAGAATCTGAACATTTTGAAGAATTAGAATCAAATGAAATTAATATTGCAATTATTGGAAGAGTTAATGTTGGAAAATCTTCTACTTTAAATGCTCTTTTAGGGCAAGAAAGGTCAGTTGTTTCAAATATTGCAGGAACTACAATTGATCCTGTTGATGAAACTATTGAAATTGATGGGAAAAAAGTTACTTTTGTTGACACTGCAGGTCTTAGAAGAAAAGGTAAAATTGAAGGTATTGAAAAATACGCTTTAATGAGAACAAGAACAATGCTTACTAAAGCGAATGTCGCACTTTTAGTTTTAGATGCATCGGATTCTTTAACAGAACTTGATGAAAAAATTGCTGGACTTGTTGATGAATTTGGTTTAGCTACTATTATTGTTTTAAATAAATGGGATGAAAATCAAGAGACTTTTGAAAAATTTGAAGAAGAGATTAGAAGAAGATTTAGATTCTTATATTTTGCACCAATAATTGCGACATCTGCAAAAACAGGTAGAAGTATTGATAGATTAAAGAAAAAAATATTTGAAGTATATGATAACTATACGCAAAGAATTTCTACTTCAAAATTAAATAAAGTAATTGAAGAAGCAACTATAAGACACTCTTTACCAAGTCCAAATGGTGCATACTTGAGAATTTATTATGCTACACAATTCCAAAGTAAACCACCTAGAGTTGCATTAATAATGAATAAACCTAATTTATTGCATTTCTCTTATAAAAGATATTTAATTAATTTTTTAAGAGAAAATTTTAATTTTGAAGGTACTCCTATTCATATCATTGCTAGAGGTAAAAAAGATAATCTAGTTGATGACGAGGTTTTAGACCAAATTTAACATTAAGGCTTATTAATGAGCGAAATCAAAAACAACGTATTCTCAGGAATTACAGCTGCAGTTGTTGCCCTTCCACTAGCCCTTGCATTTGGTGTTGCAAGTGGTGCTGGTGCTATAGCAGGTTTATATGGTGCTATTATTTTAGGTTTTTTTGCAGCTATATTTGGTGGTACCAAG
Organism: Aliarcobacter sp.; assembly: GCA_023268955.1. Lineage (GTDB taxonomy): Bacteria > Campylobacterota > Campylobacteria > Campylobacterales > Arcobacteraceae > JALRJW01. Next base: position 14,372 of record JALRJW010000097.1, read on the forward strand.
ACTCAAATCTCAGGTCCAACTGGACCAATGACTGTTGTTACAGCTTCAGCATTTGTAGCATTTCCAGGTGACATAAATTCAGTTATGTTCGTAATTTTTCTAGCTGGTGCTATGCAAATATCTTTTGCAATGGTAAATTTAGGAAAATGGATTAAATATATTCCTTATCCTGTTATTTCTGGATTTATGAGTGGTGTTGGAATTATCATTATTATTTTGCAAATCAACCCTTTTTTAGGTGTTGATTCATACAATAAAGTTTTATATACAGTTTCAAAAATACCTGAAACAATAGCTTCTACAAATATGCAAGCATTTATGATAGCTTCAATTACACTAGCTATTATGCTTTTTACTCCAAAATCTATTACAAAGATTATACCAAGCGCTTTAATAGCATTAGTAAGTGTTACTCTTTTGAGTTTTTATGCTGGATATGATGTAAAAACAATTGGTGAAATTCCAATGGGCTTTCCTGATTTTGTATTACCATTCTCTTTTGATTTAATGCATGCAGATCAAATTATTATGTTAGCAATAACCTTAGCTTTATTAGGTTCTATTGATTCTTTATTAACTTCATTGGTTGCAGATTCAATAACTAAAACTAAACATGATTCAAATAAAGAGTTATTTGGACAGGGTTTAGGAAATGCTGTTTGTTCATTTTTTGGAGCAATTCCAGGTGCTGGTGCAACAATGAGAACAGTTATAAATGTTAATAGTGGTGGAACTTCTAGACTTTCAGGAGTTGTTCACTCTATAACATTACTTCTTATAGTTTTAGTTCTTGCTCCATATGCTCAACATATTCCTCTTGCAGTACTTGCTGGAATTTTAGTTAAAGTAGGTCTTGATATTCTTGATTATAGATTTTTTAAGATTATAAAAAAAGTAAATAAACATGAATTAATAATTATGGTTACAGTTTTACTTTTAACTGTATTTGTAGACTTAATTATGGCTGTTGGTGCTGGTATTACAATAGCATCGATTTTAGCTGTTTATCAACTATCAAAAAATACAAGTATTAAAACTAAACCAAAAACTTCAACTTTTGATATTGAGATTGATAATACGGATATTGAAGTTATTAGAATAGATGGTTCATTGTTTTTTGGAACAATTTCAATGCTTGAAGAAAAAATGAATGCTGTTAAAAAAAGAGAATATATAATTTTTGATTGCAAAAAAGTTAATTTCCTTGATTTATCGGCAATATTAACATTGCAAGAAATCATAGAAAAACTTCATGAAAGAGAAATGAGAGTTATTATTGTTATGAAATACAGACATAAAAGAAAATTAATGAATATACAAAAGCAATTAAATTTTCCACCTGTAAAAATTTACAATAGTATAGATGATGCTGTAAATAGGGTACAAGAAAAAAAATATGAATCTGCAAAAAATTTATCTTCTAAGCAATAAAAAATATGATGGTGTTGAAAATATTGAAGTTTTTGACATCTCATATATTAAAAAAGATATTTCTTTTGAAAAATTTGATGCATTAATCTTCACTTCTAAAAATGCTATTTATTCAATAGACAATTTTTCTAATTCTTGGAAAAAAATACCTTCTTATGCAATTGCTTATCAGACTGCTAGAATTGTTGAGGAATTAAATGGAAATCTAGCATTTACAGGAACAAAATCTCATGGTGATAAATTTGCTTTAGAATTATTACCTCTATTAGAAAATAAAAAAGTACTCTATTTAAGAGCAAAAAAAACTGTTTCAAATATTACTGATATATTAAAAAGCCATAAAATTAATATTACTGAAGAAATTGTATATGAAACAATTTGTAAGCAAGAAATTAAAAAAGAACCATTAGAGGATAATTCAATATTTATTTTCACTTCTCCATCTTCTTATAATTGTTTTATGAAAAGTTTTGATTGGAATGATAGCTTTACAGCAATTGCAATAGGTAAAACTACAGCTAAAGAGTTTAAAAAAAATACTAATTATTTTATAAGTGATGAAACTTCAATTAATAGTTGTATTAAACTAGCTAAATCTCTCCTAAAATAGGTATCTCTTTAATCTTTTATTATAATATTTTTAGATAAAATATCTGCATTATTGTCTGAATAGTTCGGGATTTCCATTGTTGAGGGTCCGATGAATTATTTTTTCATTTAATTGTAGTTAACATAGTGTGCAGCTTTTCATTGCGTTCAGGCTCCTGAAATGTTTCTCTTAGATGATATTATTGGCTTTTGGGGCCATTTTGATGGTTAACGGCTATTTGGATTTTTATTTTATAATTTTAAAGGAATTACTGTGAATATATTAATACTTGGGAGTGGTGGTAGAGAGTACTCTATTGGTTTAGCGATTACAAAAGAAGAAACTTCTCATGAACTATATTTTATGCCAGGGAATGGTGCTACAAATAAACTAGGTACAAATATTAATATTAAAGATTACAGTGAATTAGCTGTTTGGGCTAAAGATAATTCTATAGATTTAACAATTGTAGGGCCTGAAGCTCCATTAGTAGATGGTGTTGTTGATATATTCAAAAAAGAGGGATTAACTATATTTGGACCAAGTGCAGCTGCTGCTCAACTTGAAGGCTCAAAAGTTTATATGAAAAATATCCTAAAAAAATATAACATACCAACAGCAGCGTTTATTGAAACTACAAGTGAAAAAGAAGCTCACGATTTTATTGATACTATGAATGAACCAATTGTTGTTAAAGCAGATGGTTTATGTGCAGGTAAGGGTGTAATTATCGCTCAAAGCAAAGATGAAGCAAAACAAGCAGCAACTGATATGTTAAGTGGAGCTTCTTTTGGTGATGCTGGAACTTCTATTGTAGTTGAAGAATTTTTAGATGGTTATGAATTGTCTATTTTTGCTATTTGTGATGGTGAAAATTACAAAGTTTTACCTGCTGCTCAACTCCACCTCGCCCGAGCACCCGCAGGGTCTGGGTAATGCCCACGACCAGGTGGGCCGCAACCTTCAGGGCCACTACTACCCCGGCGCGGTCGGCCTGATGTCCGAGCCGGTCCACGACGGCATCGGCCCAGGCGTCACCACCGCGATCACCGAGTTCAATCACGGCAACGCGGACGTCGTCGGCGGCGGCATGCTCGCGGACGAGTTCGTGGTGCTGCCCATCATCTTCTGGGCGCGCAACCTTCCTCCGGACTTGCCGCGCTGGGGCGCCGAGGCCAAGCGCTTCATGCGCGAGCCCCAGATGGTGCAAGTCGCCAGCCAGCACGGCGCTGAGAAGATTCGCCAGTTGATGGTCGAGGTCGATGAGCGCGAACGCCTGCATGCGGTGGGGCAGGTTTTGGCGCACTTCCAGCCCAGCAGCAGCCTGGCCTTTTGCAACACCAAGCAGCAGTGCCGCGATTTGGTGGCAGTGCTGCAAGCGCAGGGCGTGCAAGCGCTGGCTTTGTATGGTGATTTGGACCAGCGCGAGCGCGATCAGGTGTTGATTCAGTTCGCCAACCGCAGTTGCTCGGTCTTGGTGGCCACCGACGTGGCCGCGCGCGGTTTGGACGTGAGTGACATTGACGCGGTGATCAACGTGGACGTGACTCCAGACCCCGAGGTGCACGTGCACCGAGTCGGACGCACCGGACGCGCAGCGGCGCAGGGCTTGGCGGTTTCTTTGGTCAGCATGGACGAGATGGGCTACGTCGGGCGCATTGAGGAGATGCAGGGCAGGGAGACCGAGTGGGTGGCGCTGTCCGCGCTGTCCCCTGCGCCAGGCGGCGTGCCCTTGGCCCCGATGGTGACTTTGCAACTGGCAGGCGGGCGCAAAGAGAAGATTCGACCCGGGGACGTCATGGGTGCCCTGGGTGCCGAAGCGGGTTTGACCCGTGATCAGGTGGGCAAGATCAACATCAACGACTTTGCCACCTACGTGGCGGTGGCGCGTGCCCACGCGGCCCACGCGTTGGCCAAGCTCAACGCCGGCAAGATCAAAGGCAAAAAAGTCAAGGCACGTTACTTGGACGACGCCGAGCGCTGAGCACTGTGTGGCGGGCGTGCGAGCGCGACAGCGCCGGGACATTGGTCTGGTTTTGGGGCATTCACGCCAGACAACAATCGACGTAAAATTATTTGCTTATAGATGGATGAATGTGTCCGCTTGACCCGGTGGTCGGGCGGAACTCACTCAGGAGACAAGCATGTTGCGTGCGGCGATTCAGGTCTTGGCAGAAACGTGGCGCCACCTCTGGTTTCGAGACATCAAAGAAAACCCGCAGTGGATCAACGACACGGCGGTGCGCATTCGTGCTGGCATTTTGCTGGTCATCCCGCTGTACATGGGGCTGACCTTGTTCGACGTGGCCTTCACCTCGCATTGGGTGGTCACTGGCAACTACATCAAAGACACGTTTGACACGGACTTTGATGACCACATCCTTTATCACGTCGAGGCCTACCGCCGCACTTACGAGTACTCCTTCCAGACGGGAGTTTTGTTTTACGCGTTGTTTGAGATGATCGCGGGCATGTTCGCCTTCACTGCGCGTTTTTCGCCCACCATTTGGTTGGCGACCCTGCTGGCGCGTAGCCACCGCCCGTACTGGAAACCGCTGGTGCCCAAGCGCTTTGCTTGGTCGATTGGCGCGAGTTTGATTTCGGTTTGCTTGGTGTTTTTCAACCCCGACACGTTTGCGCATTGGGTCAACGCGGTCTGGGGCAGTGAACTGTTGCCAGAGACGGTCAACTACATGCCGCGCTGGATTCCAGTCA
>JALRJW010000171.1 GCA_023268955.1 Aliarcobacter sp.
ATCCTATGATTCTAGCAGCTTTAACTTCTTGGTTATTTGTATCCCAAAAAATTAAAGCAGGTGGCCCAACTACACCAAACTTTGCTTGCATAGCTTTATCATCTGCTGTATTATCAGTAACATCTGCTTTTAAAAGTGTAAATTGATTTAGTTTTGAAATTACTCTTTCATCTTTAAATGTAATTCCTTCTAACTCTTTACAAGAAACACACCAATCAGCATAGAAATCAACCATTACAGGTTTTGATGATAGTTCAACTTGCTTTTGAATATCTGCTAAGCTTTTTACTTTTATCCAGTTTAACTCAGCTTTAGCAACCAAGACTGAACCACTTGTAAACTTCTCAAATGGTTTTAAAGGATTTGTTTGGCCACTTAAAGCACCAACAAACACAGAAATACCTAAAACTAGGATTAATATTGTAATAGTTCTAGCTATTATATGTTCATAGATCTTCAAATAAACAGCTGTTCCAACTAATAAAATTGCCCATAAATACATCATAACCATTGGCTCTAAAACTCTATCAAGCATCCATAATGCAATTGCAAGCATCACAATACCAAAGATTTTTGATACACTTTCCATCCAACCACCTGGTTTTGGCATAAATTTACCTGCACCAAGTCCAATAAGAAGTAATGGTACACCCATACCTAAACTCATTACAAATAAAGCAGCCCCACCTAAAACAGCATCACCTGTTTGTCCGATATAGATTAAAGCTCCAGCAAGTGGTGGAGCAACACAAGGACCAACAATAAGTGCAGATAAGAATCCCATAATAGCAATTCCTGTTATTCCTTGTTTTTCTTTACCTTCAGTTGAGTGTTGAATTTTATTTTGTAAAGCAGCAGGTAGTCTAATTTCATAATATCCAAATAATGAAAATGCTAAAGCTACAAACACTAAAGCAAACACTGATAAAACCCAAGGATTTTGCAGTGCTACTTGTAAATTAGCCCCAAATATTCCAGCAATAACGCCTGCAATTGTATAAGCAGCACTCATAGATAAAACATACACTAAAGACATGAAGAAGCCTTTAGAAGCCGTCATATTTTGATTTTGTGAAGCTCCTACAATAATTGAAGATAATATTGGAATCATAGGGAAAATACAAGGTGTTAAAGATAGTAAAAGTCCAAATCCAAAGAATGTACCTAAAATAAGTAATACATTTCCATCTTTTAGATTTTTAGTAATTAAATCTGTTTCATTTTCTTCAGTTGCTTGGCTTACTGAAGCCTGAACATCTGGCTTAGTTTGAATATCATTAATACTCTCTTTTTTTTCAGAACTAGCAGTTGATCCTGATAAAATAACATTTGTTGAATTACTCATAGGAGCGTAACAAAGTCCTTGTTTAGAACATCCTTGATATGCAAAGCGCGTTTTCAAACCTTCCCTTATTCTTGAAATTGATGTGCATTGCAGCGCTTGCCATGTGGGTGCCTGCGCTTGTCTGCTTGATTGCTGAACTACATTATCAATCGCGTACATTCTTTTATTCGGGATTGTTGGGGCTGACTTTTGTCACGATTATGGGGATCACGCTCTCTTCGCGCAAATCGCAGGGCGGGGGACTGTCATTGTTGATTGATTTGGGGCTGGTATATTTCGCACTCCCCGCCTTTCTTGCGTTGCCCGTTCAGCAAATCATCATGATCACCAGCTATCTAAACGCCT
>JALRJW010000190.1 GCA_023268955.1 Aliarcobacter sp.
CTTTTATTAAAAAACAAAAATCAATGCGTAACTTTTGATATGATTTTTGAATACGTTTGGACTTTTGAAGAAACAAATAATTATGACAGTTTAAGAACATATATCAAAAATCTAAGAAAACATCTTGGAAAAGATAGAATAAGAAATATTAAAAAACAAGGTTATATGTTTGCGTAATCCAACAAATAAAACCATTATAAATGTTTTAGTTTTATACCTTTGTTCATCACTTTTACTGGTATCTTTATTTGCATATACCTATTATGATTATCAAAAAGAGATTTACAAGGAAAAAGAGTTTAAGACTATGGAAATAAATGCTAAAAAGCTATATTCTTCACTCCAAAATTATCATAAATCAATGGATCAAGAGATTAAATATCCAAGATTTGATGAATATAATTCGGCACTTTATGATATAGATAAAAATGTTATTTTTTCAACAATCAAAAACAAAAATATAAAATTAAATAAAACTTACTATCAAATGGACTCAAAATCTTATTTTATATATGAAATGAAACCATACTATATGGGTGCTGCTTATATTGTAATACAACAAGATACAAAATTTAGTTTTAAAGAATTAGGTTACAAAATCATTTTATTTACATTTCTTGTAATATTATTAATTGCCTTAACTTCACTTTTTTTAATAAGACTTTTAATAAAACCACTTAAACAAAATGCTGAATTATTAGATAGATTTATAAAAGATACAACACATGAGTTAAACACACCAATTTCTACAATATTAACAAATATTGAGTTATTAGAAAGAAAAGAGTTTGAAAATAATACAAAGAAAAAATTAAATAGAATTAAAATGGCATCATTAACTATTTCTAATTTATATGATGATTTAGTATTTTTGCTTTTAAATCATAAAATTTCTTCTCAAAATGAGACTCAAGATATAAATCAAATCGTAAACGATAGAATTGAATATTTTAATCTTTTATTTACTTCAAAAAATATAAGTGTTGAGTATATTCAAGATGATAAGTTGCTTTTTAATATTGATAAAAAGAAGATTACTAGAGTTATTGATAATCTAATTTCAAATGCAATTAAATACTCAAATGAGAATACAATATTTAAAATTAAGATAACTAATAACTCAATATCATTTATTGACCAAGGTATTGGAATGAGCAAAGATGAAATTAATGAAATATTCAAAAGATATACTAGATTTAATACATTGCAAAATGGTTTTGGCTTAGGGTATAACATTGTTTATACTATATTAAGTGAATATAATATTGATATTAATATAGATTCAAAAATTGATGAGGGCACATGCGTTACATTGAAGTTTTAATAGTATTATTAGTTTTAATTATGAATTTAAATGCTAATGAGTTTGAAAAAAACTGTTTGTCTTGTCATAAAAACAATAAACAATTTCAAATGTTTATGTCTAAATATACTTTAAAATATAGTAGTGAAAGAAAAATCAAACAGGCAATGTTTGACTATCTTAAAGAGCCAAAAATAGACGATTCTGTTATGCCAAGAGGATTTATTAATAGATGGGGAATTAAAGAAAAAACAACTTTAGAAAATGAAAAATTAATTGAAGCTTTAGATGTTTATTATGAAAATTATAATTTAAAAAGAGTTTTCAAATAATTTCACAATTTTTTCATTTTAGTTTATTATAATTATTAATATAAATTATAAAAGGATTGAATTATGAAAAAGATTTTATTAATAATTGCTATTGCATCATCTGTATTTGCTACAGATTACACATCAATGAGTGCTGAAGATTTAGCAAGCTTAAGGGGTACAATTCCTACTGAAGATAGAGATGCATATAAAAGTGCTATGCAAAATCAAATGCAATCTTTAACTCCTGAAGAAAGAGCTTCACTAAGAGGTAACTCTAATAGTAATTACAGCTCTACATACAGAACAAACAACGGTACGGGTAATATGTATAAAGGCTCAAGAGGTGGTGGGAGATAATTATTTTAGATAAGAAAAATACTCTTCCCTAGAGATTTCATAAGCTCCTAGACTTGCTAAATGGTCATTATAAACTTGGCAGTCTATGAGCTTTATTTCATTTTGTACACACCATTTGCAAAGATGATAAAAGCATACTTTTGAAGCATCACTAATTTTTGCAAACATACTTTCTCCACAAAATATTTCATCATTTACTAATATTCCATATAAACCACCAACTAACTCATCATTTAAATAACATTCAATAGAGTGTGCTACGCCTATTTCATGCAAATAGCTATAAGCCTCAATGAAATTTTCATCAATCCAAGTTTCATCTTCATGTTTTCGTTTTATATTTGCGCATGAATTAATTACGGCTTCAAAATTTTCATTTGATGTTATTTTAAAACCTTTATTTGTAATCGATTTTTTTAGACTTTTAGAGATTTTCATTTCATTTGGTTTTAAAACCATTCGTTTATTTGGACTAAACCAATGAATATGATTATATTCATCAATAAACCAAGGAAAAATGCCACTTTCATATGCATTTATAAGTCTTTGTGGGTGAAAATCTCCTCCAACAGCTACTAAATCATCATTCATCATATTTAGATTTGGGAAGTTAAAGTTATCAAAATCTAGTAAATATATTTTGTGTTCATCATCAAGTAATTCCATAATGAAAAAATATCCAAACTTAACTAAAAAGATGATATTATGCCCTTTTTAAAAGGGGTGAATATATGGAAAGAAGATTAGATGCTTGGCTTTCAAATCTTGGATATAGTACAAGAAAAGATGCTAAAAAGTTTTTAAAACAAAATGATTTAACAGTAAATGGAGTTAAACAAAAATATCCATCTTTTAAAGCAAAGCATGAAGAAATTTTATTAAATGGCGAACCATTAGACCCTGAAAATATTTTGATTCTTATGAATAAACCCCCAAGAACTATATGCTCTCACAAGGATGATGGAGCTTTGATATTTAATTTATTACCTGCTAGATGGGCTTTTAGAATCCCTAAAGTTTCAACTATTGGAAGACTTGATGCTGATACAACTGGTGCAATACTTATTAGTGATAATGGAGAATTAAATCATAAGCTTACAAGTCCTAGAAGTTCAGTTTCAAAAGTTTATGAAGTAACTTTAGCCGATCCTTTAAAAGGTGATGAAAGTGATATTTTTGCAAGTGGTGAGCTAATGTTAAAAAATGAAGACAAATCATGTTTACCTGCAAAATTAACTATTATAAATGATAAATTAGTTCACTTAGAGATAATTGAAGGAAGATATCATCAGGTAAAAAGAATGTTTGCAGCTTTAGGAAACAAAGTTGAAAAACTTCACAGAGTTAGTTTCGCTGGTTTAACAGTGGAAGATTTAAAAGAGGGTGAATATAAGTTTATAAATATAGATGATATTAAATAAATTTAACATTCATCTTTTTTATAGGCACTCCAACCCTCAAACTCTTTTTTGTCACTATTGATTTCATCAATTTGTTTTTGAGTTAAATCAAGATATTTCATCTTTTGACCATCAAAAACAATGCATGAAAAAGTCTCTTCTTTTTTAAATAGATTTTTTATTTTTTCAATCATAATAAAAACTTTTTATTAATCTCTTTTTCTAACTCTTCAATTGTATGAATAGCGCCTTCATCATGGTCTGAAAATCCCCAATTAACTAAAACAGAATCAACTCCAGCTTTTGTTGCAGCCATAATATCTTTGTGTGAATCACCTATAAGTTGGGCATTATGGGCTAAAATATCATGTTTATTTAGAGTTTTATGAACCATTTCAGGATGTGGCTTTGGATTTTTAACGCTATCATAACCATATATAGTTTTAAAATATTTTCTAAGTCCTACGTGTTCAAGCATTTTATGGGCATAATCAGAACCTGCATTTGTTGTAATAGTTAAAATAAAATCATCTTTTAATTTTTCAAGTAAATTTGAAACACCATCATAAACAACCAAATCAGTTAAACAGTGTTCATCATAATACTCTTCAAAAAGTTTAGTTTGAAGGGGTGTGAATTCTTGTGTTCCGTAGAAAAATTCTGCTGAATTAATACTTGGGTCATTTACTTTTTTTAGAATATAATCTTTTTCAAATTTAGGTAAACCTAAATTCTCCCTAACATAATTTATAGTATTTGCAATAGCAAAACCGCTATTTATTAAAGTGCCATCCATATCAAACATAATTAATCTCATAATATATACAAACCTTTTTTTAAAACATTTTCAAATTTGCGTATTATAGTTGGATTAGATTTAACACTAAATTAACAAACAAACATTAAAATTTCAACATATAGGATATATTTTCTCTCCCAAACAATAATTTTAGTCCTATTTATCAAGTCAGTCAATAAATCTAGCTTCGCAAAATTGCGGAGCTTTTTTTATTTTTAAAACAAACTTCACTATAATTTCAACTTTGGAGCTGAAATGAAAAAAATCTTACCTTTTATCGTATTTATTCTAATCGTTGTTATTATCGCAATCATATTTGTTTCAATGTCAAATAAAAAACAAATGGTTACTATTCATAAAGGAAACCATACCCATGAACCTGTTAAAATAATTCCAAATCACTTTCAAGATACTCAATGTGCTATGACAATTACTACAAAAGAGAATTCAGCTCAAGCAGTAGCACCAGATGGTAGAACATGGTTTTTTGATGATATTGGTTGTATGATAAATTGGTATGAAAAAACTGATTTTAAAGATAAAGCTACAATTTGGGTTTACACCCACGATACAAAAAAATACATAGATGGAAGAACCGCTTGGTATAATAGAACTCAAGCAACACCTATGGGATATGGTTTTGGAGCTTATGAAAACAAAGAAGAGGGTATGATAACATTTGATGAAGTTATCTTAAAAATGATTAGAGATGAGCATCTTATAAATCCTTATATTAGACAAGAATTGTTGGGAAAATAATAGGAATACAATGGAAACTTTTAGCATAATCTCAATAATAACAATAGCATTTTTAGGTTCATTTGGCCATTGCGTTGGTATGTGTGGTGGAATTGTTGTAGCTTACTCATCTACTAAAATAAAATCATCTTGGACAAAACAAATTCAAGCTATTTCTCATCTTATTTATTCGTTAGGTAGAACAACTACATACACACTTTTAGGGGCAATATTTGGTTTTGTAGGTGGTGTAGTTTCATTTGATAATATGACAAGTGGAATTTTACTTCTTACAACTGGAGTTATGATGATGCTTATTGGTTTATCACTTATGGGTAAAATCAAGTTTTTAACTAGTATTGAACACTCTTGTTCAAAATCACCACTTTATCAAAAAACATTCAAACAGCTTTTGTCTTCTAACTCTTTTTTTAGTTTTTATTTACTTGGAATGCTAAATGGTTTATTGCCATGTGGATTTGTTTATGTATTTGCTGTAACAGCAGCAAGTACAGGAAGTCCATTTTGGGGTGCTGTTGTAATGATGATTTTTGGTCTTAGCACAATTCCTGCAATGTTTTCTTTAGGTTTTTTTGTTGGATTATTCAAACAATCAAACTTTAGAGATATTTTTATTAAAGTTGCTTCATATTTAGTAATTATCTTTGGAATTTATATTGCTTATTTAGGTTACGAATATTTAAGTGACCCTACAAAATCAATACTTAGCTGTCATATTTAATCTTTTTTTCATTATAATTCCAAAACTTATTTAAATTTTTGTAAAGGAGGGAATTATAATGATTAGTAAAAACAAAAAATACTTCACACTATTTGGTATTTTAGCTGCAACAGTAGATAAATTAATGCACTCAAAATTTAGTTCAATTAATGCTTATATTGAAAAAAATATACCAACAATCACAAAATCACTAATTCAAATAATATTAGTACCAGTAAATCAATATTCAACAAATAAAAAGTAAATATATTAGGAAAAAATTAAATATGCAAAATAAAAAAATATCTATTAGCTTAGTTGCAAGCTTTCTTTTAGCAACAAATCTTTATTCAAACGAACTTTATATCTCAAGTGCTACAAAATCAGAACAATCAATAAAAGATGTTACTTCTAATGTGGAGGTTATTACTAGTGATGATATTGAAGAAAAGAATTATACCGATATCAAACAAGTTTTAAATAGTGTTTCAGGTATTTCGTTTTTTACAAATGGTAGTTTAGGAAACTCTACTGAAGTATTTTTAAGAGGAATGGACACCCAAAGGATTTTAGTTTTAATTGATGGAATTAAATATCAAGATCCTTCTAATACATCTGGTGCTTCATTTGAAAATATTATGATAAATAATATAGAAAGAATTGAAATCATAAAAGGACCTCAATCTGGTATCTGGGGAGCTGATGCTAGTGCTGGTGTAATTAACATCATAACAAAAAAAGAAAAAATTGGAATGATTAATTCTATTGGTATTGAAGTTGGAAGTTATAACACAAAAAAAGTAACATTAAATACTTCTAGAGTAACAGATAAATATGATTTTAATCTAGGCTTTTTAAATATTAATACAGATGGATTTTCATCAAAATCTACAAGATATACTGATGTTGATTTATATGAAAAAGATGGTTATAGAAATACTTCTGTAAATGCAGGTTTTGGTTACAAACTTACTGATACCGATAAAATTTCATTTTACTACAATAACATAAATACTAAAGTTGAATATGATGCTTCTGATGCTAATGATAGTAGTGCAACGATTGATAATCAATCTAATCTTTACAATATTACTTATAGTAAAATAATTAAAGAACATTCCATTAAAGTTAAGTATGATTTATCAAAGTTTGAAAAAGAAACATCAACAGGAACTGCAAGAGAACTTGAAGGGGAAATAAATTCATTTGAAATAAATGATTCAATAAAATATTTTAAAAATGATAATATAGTAATTGGATATACCCATGAAAATAGTAATGCATATTATTTAAAAAATGATAATACAAGTGAAGAGAAAGATACTTATAATGATTCTTTTTTTATTACAAATACAAACAAATTATTCGATAGATTAGTTTTCTCTCAATCTATTAGAAATGATAAGTATTCTAATTTTGGTTCTGAATTAACAGGTAAATTAGGTTTGAAGTATAATTTTACTAATGAATTAATTTTTAGAACAAATTATGGAACTGCATATAATGCTCCAAATATAATTAGAATTCTTAATCCTTGGGGAACTACAAATCCAGATTTAGGTCCTGAAAAAACTAAGGGTTATGATGTTAGTTTTGATTATAAAAATTTTAAATTAACGTATTTTAAAAATGATGTAAAAGATTTAATTGAATGGAATAATAGTCAATATCAAAACTTAGATGGAACTGCAACTTTGAAAGGTTACGAAGCATCATATAAAAAAGATATTCTTAAAGATACTTTTTTAAGTTTAAACTATTCTCATTTAAGTGCAGTTGATGAGCAAAAAAGAGATTTGAAGAAAAGACCAAAAGATCAAATCGATATTTCAGTTGATTATTATGGTTTAAAGAAAACTCACATTAATATTAATGGATCTTATGTTGGCACAAGATACAACGGAGATAATAAAACTGGCACTCAAACAGGAAGATACACAGTTTGGAACTCTGTAGTAAATTATGATATAAATAAAAATTTAAAGACATATTTAAAAATTGATAATTTATTTGACAAATATTATCAAACAGTTGATGGATATTCAACATCTCCAAGAGCAT
>JALRJW010000194.1 GCA_023268955.1 Aliarcobacter sp.
AAAACCTATGAGTATTACTGAAAAACCATTGTTTATCAGCGCTTTTATCTATGTGTATAAAGCATGGAAAGGTCGTCCGATTAACCTTAACTTGGGGGTCGTATTTGCTATTATCTCGGATCAAATAATGACGGACTTTAAAAAAATTGTTGATTCTATACAAAGTGGTTTTTTGCCAAAAGACACAACAATACTTGAAATTGGTGCCCACCATGGTTACTTGATGGCTGATGTTATTCAGTTTATTTATTCCCTTAAACCTGAACTTTTAAATACTCTAAATTTTGCGATAGTTGAACGATTTGAAAACTTACAAAATCAACAAAAAAAGTATTTGTATGAATCATTTGGCGATGCCATAAATCTTGTGCATTATGATGATATTTCAAAAGTAAAACTTGATAATGCTTTTATTCTTGCAAATGAGATATTCGATGCTTTTGCCTGTGATATTGTTTATACAAATGAAGAAAATGAACTTCAAATTGCCTACATAAACAATCACAAAATCGAGTTTAAAGCTTGTAATGATAAAGATATTTTATCTCACTGCAAAAAATACGAAATCACCAAAGGTGAAGTTTGTTTAGATTATGAAATCTTCGCAAAAATTTTATGCAATAACTTCAACAGATTTGAATTTCTAACATTTGATTACGGTGATAGATACCCAAGAAATGATATGAGTGCAAGAATCTACGAAAAGCACAAAACTTACCCTATTTTTGAAGAAGATTTAGACTTAGAAAAACTATTCAAAAAAAGTGATATTACCTATGATGTGCACTTTAACTTTTTAAAAGATTGCTTTAAAAACTGTGGTTTAAAAGATGAAGATGTAGTTTTTGACACTCAATTAAAATTCTTAGTTAATAATGGAATTTTAGAATTGCTTGAAATACTAAAAGCAAATGTAGATGAAAATACTTATTTAAGACAAACAGCAAAAGTGAAAGTTCTCCTTGAACCTACAGGTATGGGTGATAGGTTTAAAATTTTGAACGTTAGGAAGTATTCTTAACTAGCATTTGAAAACGAACATTTTCCCACATCAAATATTGACTATAAAACCCCACATTTATGTAATACGATATTTGCACAAATAAATTAAATATATGGGTTTTATAGACATTGGGTGATTTTTACTAAAAGTTAGCGTTTTAAAATCTCCAAAAAGTACAGTTTATTAAACTTTATAATAATGTTGATTCAAAAGACTACTTATAGACTATATAAATAACACTAAAATCAATATTTTGATGTAATACTTTTAAATTTACATCTTTCTTTTCTAGAAACTTTGCAATATTATGAAGATCTATTACAGACCTTGCTAATCTATCAAGTTTTGTAATATAAAGAACATCACCTTCTCTTATGAAGTCCATCATAATTTTAAACTGTTCACGATTTGATTCATTCTTTCCTGATTTTTTTTCTGAGAAAATCTTTTTACAGCCAGCACTATTGAGTTGATCAATTTGATTCTCAAGATTTTGGCTTGAAGTTGAAACTCTTGCATAACCTACATTCATAATAAATCCTTTGTGTTGAATTTACTATTTATCTCATATATTTGAAGGAATGTAAAGAAAAAGATATTTTAGATAATTCTCCAATAAAAAAATCTTTGACTAATACCAGTTTATATCATTTTATTTATATATTGTGCTAATTTGATATAATATCCAAAAAATAAAGGTAACAATTGAAATTTCTTTTTTTAGATGAATCAGGAGACCATAACTTAATAAAAATTGACATGCAATACCCAATATTTGTTTTAGGTGGAATAATTGTTGATAATTCTTATATACACATACTAAATGAAAAAGTAGATAAATTTAAACTTGAAGTTTTTGGCACTAAAGACATTATTTTACATACTGCTGATATTACTAGAAATAAAAATGGATTTGAAAGATTAAAAGAAAAGGAGTTTAGAGAAAATTTTTATAATAAACTAAATTTGTTAATGGATGAAATGGAATATAACATAGTAGCTTGTGCAATAAAAAAAGATGATCATTATACTAAATATGGAGACAGTGCAATAGATCCATATCTTTTAAGTCTTAATGTTATAGTTGAAAAATTTTGTCTATACTTAAGACACAATAACGAAAAAGGTTCAATAATAGCTGAAAAAAGAGATAGAACACTTGATCATGAACTTGAATTATCTTGGTTAAATTTAAAAATCAGAGGTACAAAGCATCTAAAAGGTTCAGAAATTGAAGATAATGTAGATTCACTAAAGCTTGAACATAAACATCTAAATACAAATGCTTTACAAATTGCTGATTTAATTGTTTCACCAATAGGTAGATATGTACTTGGCAAAAATCACAAAAAAGATTTTGAAATTATAAAATCAAAGTTTTTACAATTAACAAAACAACAAGAAGAGTTTGGATTAGTAATTCTTCCAAAAAATAGCCAACCCCCGCTACGCAGTGATTGGCTTTAATGAAAATATTATAATATACTAAACTTTAATAACTCTTTAATTCATATAGCAAAATATGTACTTTAAATTATCAATACTATTACTTTTTGAACAATTTTGCTAAAAAAAATCTTTTTCCAAAGAGAGTTCTAATTTGGAACATTCTCCAAAAATTACAGGTTGTTGAACTAATCTTTAGATGTAGAAACTTTATTCTTTCAATTAGTTGTCTTAATTTAGTGCACATATGCTATATTTATAAAATCTTATTTAAGGCTAAAATTATAAATATTTCAAGATTAGACCATTTGGTTTTAACAGTTAAAGATATTGATAAAACAGTTGAGTTTTATGAAAAATTAGGAATGAAAAAAGAGATTTTCAAAGAAACAAGAGTTGCATTAAAATTTGGTAATCAAAAAATTAATCTTCATAAACTTGGAAATGAGTTTGAACCAAAAGCACACAATGTAAAAGAAGGTAGTGCTGATTTGTGTTTTATTGTTGATACTAATTTAGAAGAAGTAAAAAAATATTTAAATTCTGTAAATATAGAAATTGAAGAAGGGATTGTTGAAAGAACGGGAGCAACTGGAAATATTAAATCAATTTATATACGAGACCCTGATATGAATTTGATTGAATTGTCCATTTACTGAATTTTTGAAATATTAATAGTAAATAAAAAGTAATATAATAATGAGTTTAGAATAAATATGAAAATCTCCTCTTTTAAAACCTTGGAATGCCAATAAAAATAGGACATAAAATTCTGAATAATCTATTACTTAACCTCTTATATTTGGAACAGTTTTCATAAAATAAAGCTAGTTCCAAAAAGAGTTGAATTTTTGAACAGATGAAGTAGTCAAATTGACTACTTCTTTTTAGCTACATCTTTAATTGCTCTATAGATAGTATTTCGTGCTACATGAAAAAGTTTAGATAATAAGGCAACAGACTTTCCTTTTTCATGTTGTTTGTAGATAACATTCTTTTCTTTACTGCTTAGTATAGCTTTTCTACCAAACTGAACACCTTTTTTCTTTGCAGCTTCAATTCCTTCTCTAACACGTTCATTTATTAAATCACGTTCAAATTCTGCAATTGCACCTAACATTGTAAATAATAGTCTACCTGCTGGAGATGTAGTATCTATGTTTTGGTGTAATACTTTTAAATTTACATCTTTATTTTGTAAAAACTTTGAAATATTATGAAGGTCTATTACAGACCTTGCTAATCTATCAAGTTTTGTAATGTAAAGGACATCACCTTCTCTTATAAAATCCATCATAATCTTAAACTGTTCACGATTTGATTCATT
>JALRJW010000228.1 GCA_023268955.1 Aliarcobacter sp.
CTTTACTTACCTAACTCAAAAAAATGTTCTAAAAAATATCAAAGAGGGAATTGAAGCTGCAATTGAAGCTGGAATAATAGTAAAACTAAATAGCGTAGTTTTAAAAGGTATCAATGAAGAAGAGATTTTAGAGTTATATGAGTTTGCGAAACAAAAGGGAATTCAAATAAGATTTATAGAATATATGGAAAATGAAAATGCCTCTTCAAAATTAAAAACCTTAGCAAGTTTTGATATTCTAAAAGCCATTTCAAAAAAACATTTAATAGAAGAATTACCAGCAAAAGAGAATTCAGCTGCAAAACTATTTAAAGATGAGAGTGGATATATTTTTGGAATAATAGAACCTTATGATGACTCTTTTTGTAAAACTTGCAATAGAATTAGACTAAGTGCGGAAGGTGATTTAATACCTTGTTTATATTATGAAGATTCCCAAAATATAAAAAATGTAACTAACTCAAAAGAACAAATGGAATATATCTTAAAAGATGTTATAAAAAATAAACCAGAAAAAAACAAATGGTCCGTAAAAGATGATAACGAAGTTTCATCTAGGGCATTTTATCAAACAGGTGGTTAATTAATTTGAGTTTAGATTTAATTTTAGGAAATATTTTAAACCCTCCAATTTTATTTTTCTTTTTAGGAATGTTGGCAGTTTTTTTAAAATCTGATTTGGTAATTCCTCAACCATTGCCAAAACTTTTTTCACTTTATTTGCTTATCGCAATTGGTTTGCACGGTGGATATGAGTTATCAAAAAGTGGATTAGATTTTTATGTATTAAAAGCACTTCTTATTGCTATGGGAATGGCACTTTTAGTTCCTGTTTATAGTTATTTTATACTCAGAATGAAACTTGACACTTATAACTCCGTTGCCTTAGCCGCAACTTATGGTTCTATTTCAGCTGTTACGTTTATTACAGGTATTACATATTTGCATACTATGAATGTTGAGTATGGTGGATATATGGTTGCTGCTATGACACTTATGGAATCACCTGCAATTGTAATAGGTCTTGTTTTTGTAGCAATTTTTGCTAAAAAAGGTGAAAATGAAGCTTTAAGTGAAGAGGATTCAAAAACAAATTGGGGTGAAATTTTAAGGGAAGCATTTTTAAATCCATCTGTATTTTTACTTATGGGTGCATTGCTTATTGGTATTTTAAGTGGTGAAAAGGGTTGGCATGATATGGAGCCTTTATTTGGGTATCTGTTTAAAGGTATGTTAGCATTTTTCTTACTTGATATGGGATTGGTTGCAGCTAAAAGAATATACGAATTAAAAAAACTAGGTATGTTTTTAATTATATTTGCAATTATTATGCCAATTGTAAATGCTTGCGTTGGAATGAGTTTTGCATATTTCTTTGACCTTAGCAAAGGGGATGCTTTCTTAATTGCGCTTTTAAGTGGAAGTGCTTCTTATATTGCAGTACCTGCAGCTATGAGATTATCTGTACCACAAGCTAATCCTGGTATTTATTTGCCATTAAGTTTAGCTATAACATTCCCATTTAATATTTCATTGGGTATTCCACTTTATTATTATATAATATCAACAATTTGGGGTTAAAAGATGGTTCAAAGAAAAAAAGTAGAGATAATCATAGAGTCAGTTTATTTAAATAGATTATTAGAATTTTTCAATAAAAACAATGTAATTGGGTATACAGTTATAAAAGACATTCAAGGAAGCGGTGGTCATGGTTTAAAACTAAATGATGACGTAACTGATGTTTTTACAAACTGTTATTTGTTCGTTGTATTTGATGAAGAAAAACTAAATGAAATTAATGAAAAACTAATAGCATTTCTTAGAAGATATAAAGCTAAATGTATCTTAACAGATATTATGTGGTTATCATACTAAAATATTTATACTTGTAATTTAATAGGGAGCATTTAAAAAATGGATAGTAATTTTAATTATTCAACATTAAGAATCGGAATAATTGGTGGTGGACAACTAGGTAAAATTATGGCTCAAAAAGCTAAAAAAATGGGATTTCACGTAACTATTTTAGACCCAACGCCAGATTGTCCAGCAGGTCAAGTTTCAGACCAACAAATAGTTGGAGGATTTCATGATAAAGAGATGCTTGAACTTCTTGTAAACAAATGTGATGTAACTACTTTTGAGTTAGAGCATGTTGATACCCAAATTCTAAAAAAACTTTTTGATGAAGGTAAAAGAATCTATCCATCTCCTTATGTAATGGAATTAATTCAAAAT
>JALRJW010000263.1 GCA_023268955.1 Aliarcobacter sp.
GTATTAAGTAAAAATCTTTGGTTGATATTATCTCTAGTTTTGATTGTAATAACTTCATTTGCAAAAATAAAATTATTAATTAAGATAATCAAGATAAACATTCTAAGATACATTAAATTTCCTATTTTTATAGAATTTTAACATAAAAAAAAGGCTAGAGTTAAAACTCTAACCTTTTGTATAAAATCTTAATTTAAAAATTAAGCGCCAGTAACAACTTTGTAAGTGTCATTAGCAATTACATACTCTTCATTTGTAGGAATTACAAAGATTCTTCCGTTTGAACCAGCAGTTGCAATATCTCTTGCTTCATCAGCTCTAACGTTGTTTTTAGCTGGATCTAATACTAATCCCATGAAATCTAATCCAGTACATACTTTTTCTCTGATTAATGCAGCATTCTCACCAATACCACCTGTGAAACATAATGCATCAACACCATCTAAAGCAGCAGCATATGAACCAACGTATTGTTTAATTCTATAAGCAATCATATCAATTGCTAATCTACATCTATCTTCACCATTAGCTGCACCTTCTAATACTTCTCTAAGGTCAGAAGATTTTCCAGAAATACCTAACATACCAGATTTTTTGTTCATTACATCTAATGCTTGATCAATAGTTAAATTTTCTTGAGACATCATATATTGTAATGCACCTGCACCAATATCACCAGCTCTAGTTCCCATGATTAAACCTTGAACAGGAGTTAATCCCATTGAAGTATCAATTGATTTACCATCTAAAACAGCAGAAACAGAAGCACCATTTCCTAAGTGACATACGATGATTCTAGTGTTGTGTTTTTTATCTAACATATTTCTAGCTTCATTTGAAACGTAGTAGTGAGATGTTCCATGGAAACCATATTTTCTAATACCATGTTTAGTATACATATCATATGGTAAAGCATACATATAAGCGTAATCAGGCATAGTTTGGTGGAATGCAGTATCAAATACAGCTACATTTGGTTTACCTGGCATAATTTGTTGACAAATTTCCATACCCATTATGTTTGCAGGGTTGTGTAATGGAGCTAATGGAATTAACTCTTTCATTTTTTCAATAACTCTTGGAGTAACTAAAACAGAACCAGCGAACTCTTCACCACCGTGAACTGCTCTGTGTCCGATTGCATCAATTTCATCAATTGAGTTAATAACTTTACCTTCACCATCAGTTAAAGTTTTTAATACTAATTCAATAGCTTCTTTGTGAGTTGGCATAGCAACTTCCAATTTGATTTTATTATCACCAAATTCATGTTTGATAATTCCATCAATTCCAATTCTTTCACAAAGACCTACAGCTAAAACCTCTTTTGTTAATGGGTTCATTAATTGATATTTTAAAGATGAGCTTCCTGCATTTAAAATAAATACGTTCATATTGTAATTCCTTTTTTTAATTTTAATTAGATTTGAGTTGCTGTAATAGCTACTAAGTTTGCAATATCGTCAACTGAACAACCTCTTGAAAGGTCATTAACTGGTTTTGCTAAACCTTGAACGATTGGTCCGTGTGCTTCAGCACCTGCGAATCTTTGTACTAATTTGTATCCAATGTTTCCAGATTGTAAATCAGGGAAAACTAATACATTTGCTTTTCCAGCTACTTTTGAACCTGGTGCTTTTTTAGCTCCAATTGCTTCAACGATTGCAGCATCAGCTTGCATTTCACCATCAAATGGGAAATTAACATTTCTTTCAGCTAATATATCACATGCATATTGAACTTTGTCAACTAATGGATGTTTTGCACTTCCTTTTGTTGAGAATGATAACATTGCAACTCTTGGTTCTAAACCAACAACGCTAGATGCAGTAGCAGCAGTAGCAGCTGCAATATCAGCTAATTGCTCAGAGTTTGGCTCTGGAATAACAGCACAGTCTGCAAATAAAATTAATCCGTTATCACCAAATTTACCATCAGCAGTTTCCATAATGAATGCTGAAGATACAGTGTTGATTCCAGGAGCTGTTTTAATAAAAGAAATGAATTGGTTCAAAATATGAGAGTTGGTGAAACTCCTACAAAAGTTAAAAACAAGCGTCTAGTGAAAGAAATAATTACTTTTGATATGGTTGCTTTAAAATATTTTGAAAACAGAAAACTTCATTTATCTACAACAAATCATAATGATTTGGTATCTAAGTATAATATTCATGTGCAACCTTTTATAGGAAATTTAGATATTGAAGAAATTGAAACTTCTCATATAGAAAATATAATTATCAACAAAAAAGAAGAAATTGCTCCAAGTACTATAAATAAAATGATTGAAGGAATTTCTACTATATTTAATTTTGCAATAAAAAAGAGACTATACACTGGGAAAAATCCTACAAAAGATATAAAAAAATTAAAAGATTCAAATGAAAGGACAAGATTTTTATCTCAAGAGGAAATTGATCTTTTAATAAACGAAGCAAAACAAAAATGCAAAAAAGTTTTTAAATCCAGTAAGCTGTATCAAGCGCAGTTGTCTAAATACTGAGCCAGCGAAAGAATAGTCAGCATTTTTTCTTGAATATTTTTCAGCAATAATAAACATAATTGCAACGATTAAAAGTAACGAGGCAAGTTGTTTTGCAGTGTGAATATCGTACATGCCGTACCATGTTCTAAAAATACCAGTAGTAAATGTTGAAATAGCAAAATGATCAACTGCACCAAAATCAGATAGAGTTTCCATCGCAACCAACATCAGCCCAGCAATAACTGCAGGTCTTATCATTGGAACAGCCAGTTTATAAAAAACTTCAATTTTATTTAAGCCAAGTGTTCTTCCTGCTTCCAAAATTGATTTAGACTGATTAATAAAAGCCATTCTCGATACAAGGTAAACATATGGATATAAAGTAAATGAAAAAACAATAATGGCGCCAGGAACATTACGAACTTTTGGAAAAAAGGTAAACTCTCTACTCAGATTAAATATTTCTCTTATTAAATTATTTGCTGTGCCATAAGTATCAAATAAGCCAGTGAAAGTGTAAGCAAGAATATAAGGTGGAACTGCAAGAGGGAGAATGAGTGCCCATTCTAAAATATTTTTACCGAAGAAATCATAATTAGTTATAAGCCAAGCTGATGAAACACCAATTATGGTAACTAAAATTAATACTCCTGAGACAAGATATATAGAATTTCTAATATATGAACCCAAAACATAGTTATAAAGATGTGTCCAATTATCTGAATAATCACCAAATAAACTTGAAATTACTATTATTACTGGTGTGATAAAAAAGATAAAACACAGAACTGGAAAAAAGGACCAAGCATT
>JALRJW010000269.1 GCA_023268955.1 Aliarcobacter sp.
AAGTAGTGATGACCTGACAAGAATGGCTAGAACTTATGTTGTTACAGGAAATCCTATGTTTGAAGAACAGTTTAATATGGTTTTAGACATAAGAAATGGAAAGATTCAAAGACCAAATAGATACAATGGAATTTTTTGGGACTTTTTAACTTTAGGAGATGCTAATCCAACGTTAAATGGAGAAAAAATATCTTTGCGAGAACTTATGAAGCGATCAAACTTTACAAAAGAAGAGTTAGATATGCTTATAAATTCTCAAAATGAATCAGATGATTTAACAAACCTTGAAACAAAAGCTATGAATGCTGTAAAAGGTATATTTCAAGACAAAGATGGAAACTATACGCTTATAGGAAAACCTGATTATAAACTTGCTAGGGATATCATGCACTCAGATGAATATCACAAAGCAAAAATTAGGATTATGAAACCCCTTGACCAGTTTTATAAAGCCTTTGAAAAAAGAACAAAACAAAAAGTTACCCAAGCAAAAACATATGTTAAAAAGCTTGAATTTTATGTAAACGTTGCTGTTTTATTTTCAACAATTATGCTTGTTGTTTCATTTTTTGTGATTTTATTTAGAATTATTTATTCAATTCAATCACTAAGAAATATTATGATTGATTTATCAAATAATGATACAAATGTAGAAATACCAAAAACTCAATACAATGATGAGATTTCAGATATGTTAAGTTCTGTTGAAGTCTTTAAAGAAAACACTAAAACACTTATTACAAGGGAACATCAACTTGAAGTTGCTGTAAATGAAGCAAAAAATGCAAATCAAGCAAAATCAGCATTTTTAACAAGAATGAGCCATGAGTTAAGAACACCATTAAATGCTATTTTGGGATTTACTTCAATTATAAAAAAATCAATAAATATAAATGAAAAAGAGAAAGAAAATCTAAATATTATTTCAAAAAGTGCAAATTATTTATTAAGTTTGATTAATGAAATTTTAGAATTATCAAAAATCGAAGCAGGTAAAATTGAGATAAAAAAAGAAGATTTTTCTTTAGAAAATATGCTTCAAGAAGTAAAATCAATTATCAACCAAAGGGCAAACTCAAAAGGCTGTAAGTTTATTACAAATATAAGTTTAGATGCTCCAAAATATATAAAATCAGATGAACAAAGATTAAAACAGATTTTGATAAATCTTCTAAGTAACTCAGTAAAGTTTTCAAATAAAGGTGAAATTAGACTTGAATTATATGAAAAGATGAATAAACTATTTTTTGAAGTGCATGATAGTGGAATAGGTATTGAAAAAAAAGATTTAGATACTATTTTTAAACCCTTTGAACAAATAAAAACTCAAAATTACAATAAAAATGGTACAGGTTTAGGTTTATCAATTACAAAAGAGTTGATTTCACTTTTAGGTGGAAATATCTATGTAAAAAGTGAAGTTGGAGTTGGAAGTAGTTTTTATTTTAGTATTGAGTATGAAAAAGCTTCAAAAGAGACTTCAATTCTTAAAAATATAAAAGAGAATATTGATTTAGTAGCAAGCAATTATGATTATAAAATATTAGTTGTGGATGATATTGAAGAAAATAGAGAGTATTTATCGCAACTTTTAGAACACTATGGCTTTGAAGTAATTCAGGCTATTGATGGCTTTGAAGCTTTAGAATTATTTGAGAAAAATCAAATAGATTTAATATTAATTGATACTTTAATGCCGGGACTTAATGGTTTTGAAACAATTAAAAAGATTAGAAGAATAGATTCTAACATACCTATAATCACAGTTTCAGCTAATGTTTTTGAAGATGATATTAAAGAATCAAAAAAAGTTGGTGCAAATGGATTTTTAGCAAAACCAATTGATGAAGAGCAATTATTTGTATATCTTAGAGATTTTTTAGATATTGAGTTTTGTGAAAATGAAGTGAAGCAAGATAAACAAACTAATTTACAAATTGATGAAAATATTAAAAAAGAGTTGATTGAAGCTGTAAATAAAATGGATGATGAATTAATAAATGAGTTAGTAAAAAATCTTGATGAAAATGTAAGAGAAAAAATAGAATGCTTAAAAAATGAATTTAAATATCATGAAATTATTGTTTTTTTAGAAAACAAATAAACAAAAAAGTTTACTTTGTTATAATTCCAAAAAAATTAAAGGTTATTTACATGGATATTGAAATATCAACTCCAGCACTTTTATTTCCAGCTATTTCATTACTATTATTAGCTTATACAAATAGATTTTTAACCACAGGGCAATTAATCCGTTCAATCAGTAATCAAGCAAGAACCCATGGAGGGCATGAACTTTCAGGGCAAATTGAAAACCTTAAAAAAAGACTTGAACTTACAAAATGGATGCAGTTTTTTGGTGTAGTTTCAATGTTGCTTTGTACAATATCAATGTTTTCACTCTTTTTAGGTTTTACTTCTTTTGGTAGAGATGTATTTGGTATAAGTTTATTAACTATGTGTATTTCACTTGTAATATCTCTTTGGGAAGTTTATATCTCTTCAAATGCCTTAAATCTTGAACTTAAAGATTTGCATGAGAAATTTATATAAGATTATACAAGATTATCAAAAAATAACAAATTGCAATATTTTTAAGTCCAAATCAAAAAAGTTCATATAATTCTTGCATAAAACCAAAAGGTTAAAAATGCAAAAAAATATATCAAATATCATAATTTACAATGATGGAGAATTGGAACTAAAAGTTTCAGTTGAGCAAGAGAGTGTTTGGTTAAATAGAAATCAAATAGCTGAACTTTTTGGTAGAGATGTAAAAACTATAGGTAAGCACATTTCCAATGTTTTTGATGAAAAAGAAGTAGAAAAACTTTCAACTGTCGCAAATTTTGCGACAGTTCAAAATGAAGGTGGAAGAGATGTAAAAAGAGATATAGAATATTATAACCTAGATGTTATTATCTCTGTTGGTTATCGAGTAAAATCCCAAAAAGGTGTTAGATTTCGTCAATGGGCAACTTCAATTCTAAAAAACTATATCCAAAATGGTTATGCGATAAATTATCATAAAATTACAGAACAAAGACTTTTTGAACTAGAAAATGATATGCAAGTTATAAAATCAAAAATAAAAGATAACAGTTTAGAATTTATTCAAAATATCTTTTATGATGGACAAATTTATGACGCTTACTCTTTTATCAACGACTTACTAAAACTTGCTAAAAAAGAATTAATTTTGATAGATAACTACATAGATGACACAGTTTTTACTCTTTTTTCAAAATACCCAAACATAAAAATTCAAATCTACACAGCAACCATCACTAAACAACTAAAACTTGATTTTGAGAAATATAAAAAACAATACAACAACATAGAAATTATTGAGTTCAAAAACTCACATGATAGATTTTTGATAATTGATAAAAAAGAGATTTATCATTTAGGAGCTAGTTTAAAAGACTTGGGCAAAAAGTGGTTTGCTTTTTCAAAGTTTGAGATTGAGAGTTTTGATATTTTGAAAAGATTGAATTAAAAGCTAAGTTAATCAAACCTCTTAAAATCATCATCTTCACTAGCATCTTTTTATCTAGTGTATATTTTATATACACTTCTTTCAAACTGTTGCATCCAAAGCAACACTTAAACAACAATTCTTTTTTATACTTTCAGCAGAAGTCATAAAGACTTAAACTGAAAGGAAAAAATAAAATGAAAAGAGCATTCGCTAAAGCACTTGTTGCTTCTTCGTTAGTTGCTGGTATGATGTTACATGCAGCAGACACAATCAAAGTTGGTGTATTACACTCATTATCAGGAACAATGGCAATTTCTGAAACTACATTAAAAGATACTGTTTTAATGTTAATTGACGAGCAAAACAAAAAAGGTGGATTACTTGGTAAAAAACTTGAACCAGTAGTTGTGGATCCAGCTTCAAACTGGCCTTTATTTGCTGAAAAAATGAGAGGATTATTAACTAAAGATAAGGTTGATGTAACATTTGGTTGTTGGACATCTGTATCTAGAAAATCTGTTTTACCAGTTGTTGAAGAGTTAAATGGATTATTATTTTACCCTGTACAATATGAGGGTGAAGAGTCTTCTAAAAATGTATTCTATACAGGTGCTGCGCCAAACCAACAAGCAATTCCCGCTGTTGATTACTTAATGAACGAAATGGGTGTTAAAAGATTTGTTTTAGCAGGTACTGATTACGTTTATCCAAGAACTACAAATAAAATCTTAGAAGCTTATTTAAAAGCAAAAGGTGTTCCTGCATCTGATATTATGATTAACTATACACCATTTGGTCACTCAGATTGGCAATCAATCGTTTCTGATATCAAAAAATTTGGATCAGCTGGTAAAAAAACTGCAGTTGTTTCAACAATCAATGGTGATGCAAATGTACCATTTTATAAAGAGTTAGGAAACCAAGGTATAACTTCTGAAGCGATTCCTGTTGTTGCGTTCTCTGTTGGTGAAGAAGAGTTATCAGGACTTGATACTAAGCCTTTAGTTGGTCATTTAGCTGCGTGGAATTACTTCCAATCTGCACAATCAAAAGCAAATGATGAGTTTATCTCTTCTTGGAAAACATTCATTAAAGATGACAAAAGAGTTACAAATGACCCAATGGAAGCTACATATATCGGGTTTAACATGTGGGTAAAAGCTGTTCAAAAAGCTGGAACAACTGATGTTGATGCTGTAAGTGATGCAATGATTGGTATTACTGTTCCTAACTTAACAGGTGGAACTGCAACTATGCTTAAAAATCACCACTTAACAAAACCTGTTTTAATTGGTGAAATTCAAGAAAATGGTCAATTCGAAACTGTATGGCAAACTGATGATGTAGTGCCAGGTGATGCATGGTCTGACTTCTTACCAGGAAGTAAAGATTTAATTTCTGACTGGACAAAACCAGTTAATTGTGGAAACTATAACACTGCAACTAAAAAATGTATTGGTGCAAACTAATAAAGTGTGAGAGGTAACTCTCATACTTTATTTTGAAAGGTTCTTATGAAAATATTAAAAATAATATTGCTTAATTTATTGATGATAAGTTTTGCATTCTCATCAACTTTAATTGAAGACTCAAAAGATTTAACTACTAAAAGTTTCTCAACAAAAGAAAAAACTATCGCAACTTTAACAAAAAATTATGCAGATGATGAAAAATTAGAAATCATTTTGCAAACTATGTTAAGTGGAGATTTATACTTTAAAAAAGATGACAAAACTTTAGTTAGTTTAGATAAAAAAGAGGGAAATGAATATTTTACTTCAAATATCATAACTGGAGAAAAACTACAAACAGCTTCAAAATATGATTTTGAAAAAGTAAAAATAAACAATAAATTAAGAAGTGTTATCAAAGCGTCACTTGCTGTGATAAATTTATCTTCTAAAAATGCAGATAAAAGAGAAAAATCAGCAAAAAATCTACTTAAAAACTTAGATTTAGAAGATAAACCGCTAGTTTTAAATGCTTTGGAAAACGAAAAAAATAGTGATGTAAAAGAGATTTTGCAAGAAATTATTGCAAATTTAGATGCTAAATATGAAACAGGTGATAAACAAATTCAAGCTATAAAAGATTTAGGTGGGTTTTTATCAGCAAAAACAGTTCAAACTTTAAATGAAATTGTTTCAAGCAAAGAAAATGAATTGATTATTTCAACAGCAAAAGAGGCTCAAGATAGAGTTGAAATGAAAAAATCATTTTATTCTTTTATTGAAACAGCATTTTTTGGATTGTCTCAAGGTTCAGTTTTACTTTTAGCTGCTATTGGTTTAGCTATTACATTTGGGGTTATGAAAGTTATTAATATGGCTCATGGTGAGTTAATCATGATTGGAGCTTATACAACTTATACGATTCAACAAATTATGCCAGGACTTATTGAATACTCTATTATCATAGCAATTCCAGCTGCTTTTATAGTTAGTGGTATTGTTGGTATTTTGATTGAAAGATTGGTTATTAGACACCTTTATGGAAGACCTTTAGAAACGCTTTTAGCGACATTTGGGATTAGTTTGATTTTACAACAATTAGTGAGAACTATTTACTCTCCACTTAATCAAGAAGTTAAAACTCCCCAGTGGATGAGTGGAGCCTTAGAAATAAATAGTGCATTGTCTTTAACGTACAACAGATTATATATTGTAATTTTTGCAATCATAGTTTTTTTAGGGATTCTTTATGTAATGAAAAAAACAAGTTTAGGATTAAAAGTAAGAGCTGTTTCTAAAAATAGCGGATTCTCTTCCAGAATAAAATCTGGAATTAAATTAGAAATAAAGTCTTCGACTCTAACTTTTTGTTCCTCTAAATTTATATACATCCTATTTTATTCTGTAAAATCCTTGTTTGTTATACTGTGGTGTTGCTTTATAGGTTACTCCAGAAGCATCAGAACCAGATGAAATATCATCTCTAATCATAGTTACGGTTGAATTCTGAACTGCAATATTTAAAAATAAATCACGCAATCCGAGAACATCGTATGAAGAGGGCAGACATTCAATTTCTACAATACCAG
>JALRJW010000309.1 GCA_023268955.1 Aliarcobacter sp.
GATTAAAAACTTTACCTCTGCCTAGAATTGCTATTTTTAGAAATGAAATCAATGAAGATTATTTATGTGTAAGTGATGCCATTGCAAGTGATGAAACAATAAAAGAAATTCCAAAAAGCCATGAGCATTTAGATTTAAATAATATATCTAAAATAGCCCAATGGATAGAGAAAAACGCTAAAAAGCTTTAGTTAAAAAAGTCCACTTTCTCACTAGAAAAAAACTTCCAATTTATTGGAACTATTTTTACTATTTCATCTTTGTTTATTGAAGTTAAGTTTCTATTTAAAATCATATAACTATTGCAGTTGTTTAACACACTCACCATTCCAGGAAGCCTTTTTCTTGATGGAGTAAAATATCTTCCATCAAAGAAACCTGGAACTAAAGTAGTCTTACCTTTTTTATTTTTTAAATCTTCACTTAATTTCGTTTCAATATAGTTATGAAATAGAGCCTTAGTTCCAGATAGTTTTTGAATAATAGCTGTTCCAAAAACTTCAAATATTAAAGCTGAAGCCAAAGGATTTCCAGGAAGATTTAAAACATAAGTAGAACCTATTTTCCCAAATACTGTTGGCTTACCTGGTTTTATATCAATTCCATTAAAAATAACTTCCATTTCTGATTTATCAAAGGCCTCTTTCGTAAAATCAGCATCACCAACACTAACTCCACCTGTTGTAATAATAAAATCAGCATGTAATGAATTTTTGATAGTCTCTTGCAAAGATTCAACACTATCTTGAGCCATTCCTGTAAAAGTAGCTTCACAACCTAACTCTTTAGCTCTTTCAAGAAGTGTTGGTGTATTTGAGTTGTAAACTTGATACTCTTTTATTTGTTCATAATGAAGTTTCAACTCCTCTCCACTTGTAAAAACAGAAACCTTAGGTTGTCTATATACTTTTATATGAGTTATTCCTTGAGAAGCCAAAAGTGTAACAGTAGCAAAATTTATTTCATCCCCTACTTTTATAAGCAAATCATCTTTTTGTACATCTTCACCAATAAATCTAATATGTTGATTTTCCTTTAAATCACTAGGTAATTTAATATTATTTTCATCAATCTTTTCAATTAACTCAATAGGAACTACAGCTTGAACAGAACTTGGAACTCTAGCACCTGTCATTATTTTTACACATTGACCTTTAGTTATTTGTGTTTGTTTATGGGAACCTGCAAATATATAATCAATAAGCTCAACCTTTGCATTTACATCATCTAAAACAACTCCATATCCATCCATAGCTGAATTATTATAAGTTGGAAGTGAATATTTTGCATAAACATCTTGGGCACTTATTCTTCCTCCACAATTTTCAAGTGAAACAATTTCATAAGATACTTCTTTGATACTTTCTTCAATCAGTCTAAGTGCTTCTTTTATACAAATTCCCATAACTAAAACCTCTCTTTACTTTTTAATATTTCTTTTGCTAAATCATAATCTTTTATAGTATTTATGTTTAAAAACTGTTTTTCATCTTCAAAAATAATCTCTTTACTTTTAGAATTTTTAATTAAATAGTTTATTCTATGAATGTCGTTTTTAATGCACTCTTTTATTTTTTT
Source organism: Aliarcobacter sp. (assembly GCA_023268955.1). Classification (GTDB taxonomy): domain Bacteria; phylum Campylobacterota; class Campylobacteria; order Campylobacterales; family Arcobacteraceae; genus JALRJW01. Next base: position 1,579 of record JALRJW010000309.1, read on the forward strand.
TTGAATATTTCTATGAAATATCCCACATAAATTATGTGTAATATTCAGTTTATCTTTAGCAATTACAATTTCAATATCTTTATCAAAACCATTTATAAGTTCAAAAATTGTTTGATTATTTAAAAGTGGTGCATCAACACTTAAAATAAATATTTTTTCTTCATTTAGTTTATCAAAAATTGAATCTAAAGCAATCATTGGCGAAAAAACATTACTTGTATCGATAATCAAACCACTTTTATCATCTAAAAAATCAAACTTATCAAACTTTGAAGAAATATAAACTTTTCTAAATATTTTATTTAACTTTTTATATTGATATTGAATCATAGAATCAGAAGATTTAAAACTCATCAAAGATTTATCTTGCCCCATTCTACTACTTTTTCCACCAGCCAAAATAACAACACTAATATCTTTAATATCATCTTTTTTCATGTTGTATTCTACTAAGTAATGCCTTTAATAGCTTTGACATAAGTCAAGAAAATAGTTTTATTTTTTTTATATACTTCAAAAATAAGGAGTATGCTATGTTAATTGATAGTTTTGATAGAAAAGTAGATTATTTAAGGGTTTCTGTTACTCAAAGATGTAATTTTAGATGTCAATATTGTATGCCTGAAAAACCTTTTTCTTGGACTCCAAAGGAAAATTTATTATCTTATGAACAGATGTTTTCATTTATAAAAATAGCAATTGATAATGGTATTAAAAAAATAAGAATTACAGGTGGTGAACCACTTGTTAGAGATGATTTACATAAATTCATTGCTATGATACATAACTATAAAAGTGATATAGATTTAGCACTTACAACCAATGGATATTTACTAAAAGCACAAATTAATAAACTAAAACAAGCTGGATTAAAAAGAGTAAATATTTCTATTGATTCATTAAATGATGATACCTTTACTTACCTAACTCAAAAAAATGTTCTAAAAAATATCAAAGAGGGAATTGAAGCTGCAATTGAAGCTGGAATAATAGTAAAACTAAATAGCGTAGTTTTAAAAGGTATCAATGAAGAAGAGATTTTAGAGTTATATGA
>JALRJW010000078.1 GCA_023268955.1 Aliarcobacter sp.
AGATTTGCAGTATGTCCAAACACACCTTCCCCGCCGGCCCCGTCACCCTCGGAGGCGACCAGCTCTTCCTCATCAGCGGCCCCTGCGTGATTGAATCGCGCGACACCATGCTCAAAGTCGCGGAAGAACTCGCGGAAATCCAGCAGGCCCTCCCCCTCGCTGGAGTCATCTACAAGTCTAGCTTTCAGAAGGATAACCGCAGTAGCGTCGACTACTACATGGGGCCCGGCATGGACGAAGGCCTCAAAATCCTTCAGGAAATAAAAGATTTAGTTGATGACGCAGCAAATGTAACTTCAAAAGGTAAAGTTTCATCTGATGAAATGATAAATGAATATAGTGTAATAAATGAAAATATTGAAAATACTAGAAAGATTATGAACGACGTATCAAGTTCATTAAAAGAGCAACAAAAAGGAATTGAGCAAATTAACAATGCTGTTTCTGATTTAGATAAAGCAACGCAACAAAATGCAAGTAGAGCTCATGATACTATGGAAGTAGCTGACTTAAATGATCAAATGGCTAAAAAAATGGTTATTGATACAAACAAAACTGAATTTTTTGGAAGAAAAGAGTTCAATTCAACTTTATAACACAAGGAAGTAAATTATGCAAAAGTTCTTATACATCACTGATCAAAGTGAATTTAGTGATAATAGTTTCATTGGTCCATTGTTTGAAAAATATTTAACAAAACATTTTGATATTGACATAATTTACTTTTCAAAAACTAAAACATCTTTTGAAAAAATAGATGAAAACAAATATCTTTTACCTAAAGAAAATAAGAAAAATATTATTGAAAGTCTTGAAGAAAATAGCTTTAATTTAAAAGATTACTCTTATGTTACTGTTAGAAATGATACAAAAATCTTAAAACAAGTATTATCTAAAAGATCAACTTATGGCTACAAAGTACCATTTAGACTATCTTTTCCAAAAAGAATTGCTAAACTTCAGATTGATGAAGCTAACAATAAAAAAAGCTACTTTGATATTATCTCAAATAAAATTCAATTACTTCAAGAAACTTCACTAATAAATGAGTGTGATATTTTCTTACCAACAACTAGAAAAATGAGAGATGATTATTTAAAAGATGTTAAAACTAGAACATTTGTAATTCCATCTGCAATTGACCCTGAAGTTTTACATGAAAATATTCAGCACCAAGGAAGTGAAAAAAGATTTTTTTATGCTGGAACTTTAGATAAATTAAGAGAATTTGAAACAGTATTAGATGCTTTTAATGAAGTTTCAAATGATAATTTTAAAATAATGATTTCAACCAAAGACCCTGAATATACAAAAGATATGTTAGTAAAATATCCAAATTTACAAAATAATATCGAAGTATATGATGCTAAAACAAAAGAAGAACTCTTAAAACTTATTGCAAAAGCTGATATAGGTTTATCTTTATTACCTGATATTCCTTTATTTAATACTTCAACTCCAGTTAAAATTATGGATTATTACTCAAGTGCAGTTCCCTGTATCATGTCGAAAAATGAAAATAATGAATCAATTTTTGAAGATAATAAAACAGCATGGTTGTGTGATTTTGATAAAGAATCTATCAAAACAAAATTGAATGAAATCATAAATTTATCTAAAGATGAAGTTGCAAAAGTTGGAGTTGATGGACAACACAGACTTTTAGATATTAGAAATTATGAAAGAATTGCTAACGATTTAGCTCATCAATTAAATATTTTATAGGAAAATAAATGCCATTAATAAACGTAAAAATGACCCATGAAGATGGTGGAGCTACAAAAGAACAAAAAGAGCAATTAGCAAAAGGAATTACTGAGCTTTTTGCTAGTATTTTTAATAGAGGTGCATCAAGTGCTGTAGTTATAATAGAAGAAGTTCCAACAGATAATTATGCTATTGGTGGTCAAACAGTTACTCAAATTAGAGCTAAAAAAGATTAATCTTTTTTAGTCCAAACTTTAAATTTCCATGCAGGGCTTAATAATTTACCATTTTCATCTTTGATTTTATGGTACTCTTTTTGCTCTTGCAAATCCCAAGTAGAAAAATCAATCTCTTTTAGATAAGCATCAGCCTCACCTTCAAAATCAACTTCACTTAAATACATTTTATCAACATATGGGAAAAGTGATTCATAAATATTTGCTCCACCAATAATAAATAACTCTTCTTCGCCACTGCTTCTTGCAAAATTGAAAGCTTCTTGAACATCATTAAAAGTATGAACACCCTCATGTTCAAAACCACTATTTGATAATACAAGAGAAGTTCTATTAGGAAGTGGTTTTCCAATACTTTCAAAAGTTTTTCTACCCATTAAAATATGATGACCTGAAGTTATTGTTTTAAAGTTTTTAAAATCTTCACTTATGTGCCATAACATTTGATTATTAAGACCAATTTCCCAATTTTTTCCATAAGCTACTATCATTGAAATTTTCATATTTATTTTCCTTATACAGCCATCACAGCTTTAATTGCTTCATCACATTCGTAACCAACAAGTTCAAAATCACTCATTTTAAAGTCATTTATATCTTTAATATCTGGGTTTATTTTCATAGTTGGTAACTTATGAGGAGTTCTTGAAAGTTGAAGATTAACTTGCTCCATATGGTTTGAATAAATATGTGCATCACCAAAAGTATGAACAAAATCACCATACTCTAAATCACAAACTTGAGCAATCATCATAGTTAAAAGTGCATAAGAAGCGATATTAAAAGGTACCCCTAAAAATACATCTGCACTTCTTTGGTAAAGTTGGCAAGATAATTTTCCATTTGCTACATAAAATTGGAAGAAAGTATGACAAGGTGGTAGTGCCATATTATCAATTTCACCCACATTCCATGCATTTAAAATAATTCTTCTGCTATCTGGATTAGTTTTTATTTGATTTATTACCTCAGCTAATTGATCATAAGATTTTCCGTTAGCACCTCTCCAAGATCTCCATTGAGCTCCATAAACAGGACCAAGTTCTTTAACTGTATCAGTATTTGTATATCCTAAAATAGGAACTATATTTTATCCGATTGACCACAACATAGAAGGTGGAGAGTTAGTAGTATACGATGGTGATGAATATCCAACAGACGATACTCCAGCTGATATCATCTTACCTAAATATAATAGATTAATTATTTTTGACGCTTCTAAATGGCACAGCGTCAAAGAAATAACAAAGGGAACACGTTATGCCATAGCTATAAATCTATGGGATAAACAACCACAGGCACTAAAATGATAATAGAAACTAAAAAAGATACACACGCATCTGGATTCGGAGGTTATTGGCCCAATATATATCACGGAAATGGAATAAGTAAAGATGGTCAACTATTTAAGAAAATTATAGATGCTGATAGTAAAGAAGAATATAAGGAACAGAATCCAAAAGACGCAGACCTAACTATATTAACTTGGTCTGTAAAGGGTGAAACTACAATGTTAGAAGAAAGTTTTGAACGAAAGGGTATACGAGACAGTCTTGTAGTTATAAATATTAAAAAACCATTTAATTG
>JALRJW010000202.1 GCA_023268955.1 Aliarcobacter sp.
TCAGTTGTTAAAAGCATAAAATTTGGAACATCAAAGTTTTTAGCTATAACTGTTACAAAAAACATAATCGTTGGTGGGAATAAAAATACACTTTTAAATATACCACTAATATTGTTTTTTCTTCCACTTCCCCAAGTTATAATAAACATTCCAATAGAAACTAAAAGTAAAAATGAACCAAATAAATCATAAATCAATCCATATACAATATAATCCTGTCCATAGAAAGCATCAATATAAGAAAAACCTATAAATGAAGTATTACCAAATGTTGCCATAATCATAAAAGTAGCTAACAATAGTCTTTCAAGTTTTAATACAAATTTACCTACAAAATAAGCTAATGTAAGGTTAAACAAAATAAAACCTATAAACATTAATATTAAGCCTAAAATCTTTTCATCTAAAACTAATGGATAGATTTTAGAAAAAACGATTGATGGCAGTGAAAAATAGATTATAAACTCAATTAATTGTTTTGAGTTATCATGAAATACTACTTTATATAAGTATCCAAGTAGCAGATACATTGCTATGGGTAAAACAGGATCTAACAAATTAAGCCTTTGTTTAATTTTTAGACAATTATATTTAATAATCTCTTGTATAGATATTATGTATAATCTTTCATGGAAATTATATATTTAGAATCAATAGATTCAACACATACTTACTTAAAAAACTACATCATTGATAACGGCTATAAGAAGCCTATTTGTGTTTATACTAACTTGCAGACAAATGGAATAGGAAGTAGGGGAAATAGTTGGCAAGGTGTAGAGGGAAACCTATTTTTTTCTTTTGCTATTCATAAAAATGATTTACCAAAAGATTTACCTATGCAAAGTACTTCTATCTATTTTTCATATTTATTGAAAAAAGTTTTAAAAGATTTAGGATCTCAAGTTTGGTTAAAATGGCCTAATGATTTTTACATAGAAGATAAAAAGATTGGTGGAACAATAACAAGTTTAAGTGGAGAATTATTTTATTGTGGCGTTGGTTTAAATCTTTTAAAAGTTGAAGATGAATTTGGATTCTTAGATATTGATATTGATTGCCAAAAAGTACTGGTTGAATATTTTAATTTAGTAAATTCAACAACATCTTGGAAGTATATTTTTAGTGAATTTAAGATAGAATTTGAAAAAAGTAGGCAATTCAAAGCTACAGTAAATAATGAAAAAGTTTCATTGGAAAAAGCTCTTTTAAATGAAGATGGTTCCATTGAAATAGCTAATACAAAGGTGTACAGTTTAAGATGACAGAGATTATTTCAATTGCCAATCAAAAAGGTGGTGTAGGTAAAACTACTACTGCAGTTAATTTAAGTGCTGCTTTAGCACTTGAAGGTAAAAAAGTATTATTAATAGATGCAGACCCTCAAGCAAATGCAACAACTTCTTTAGGATTTCACAGGGATGAGTATGAATATAATATTTATCACGTAATGATTGGAACAAAAGAACTTAGTGAAATAATTTTAGATTCTGAAATAGAAAACTTAAAAGTTGCACCTTCAAATATTGGTTTAGTTGGAATTGAAAAAGAGTTCTATAAAGAGATGAAAGATAGAGAATTAGTTTTAAAAAGAAGAATTGATCCTATTAAACATGAATATGATTTTATTATTATTGATTCACCTCCTGCATTAGGACCAATTACAATCAATACTTTAAGTGCATCTACATCTGTATTAATTCCAATTCAATGTGAATTTTTCGCTTTAGAGGGTTTAGCACAGTTATTAAATACAATTAAATTAGTTAAACAAAGTATAAATAAAACATTGGAAATTAGAGGATTCTTACCAACAATGTATAGTTCTCAAAACAATCTTTCAAAACAAGTTTTTGCAGATCTTGCACAACATTTTGAAAGTAAGTTATTTAAGATAAATGGAAATTCATATGTTGTTATTCCAAGAAATATTAAACTAGCAGAAAGTCCAAGTTTTGGTAAACCAATCATGCTTTATGATAATCAAGCAATTGGAACAAAAGCATATACAAATCTAGCAAAAGCAATTGCTGGCTGAATTTAATTTATAAAAAATATTAGGATAAAATCATGGCATTAGGTAGAGGATTAGGGGAATTATTAGGTGAAGTTGAAGTAGCATATGGAAAATCTACAGATTCAGCGCAAGCTAAACAAGAAACAAAAATCAAAATTTCAGCTATTAAAACAAATCCAAATCAGCCAAGAAAAATCTTTGATGAAGAAAAATTAAAAGAATTAGCAGAATCTATTTCAAATCACGGTTTAATTCAACCAATTGCTGTAAAGAAAAATAGCGATGATACATATACTTTAATCTCTGGTGAAAGAAGATTAAGGGCTCACAAACTTTTAGAAAAAGAATTTATTGAATCTGTAGTATTAGATGTTGAAGATTTAAAATTAAGAGAGTTAGCGTTAATTGAAAATATTCAAAGAGATGACTTAAATGTTATAGAACTTGGATATTCTTACGCTCAGTTAATTAATGAACACAATATTACTCATGAAGAATTAGCAAATAGAATTTCTAAATCTAGAAGTTCAATTACAAATACATTAAGACTTCTTCAATTATCTTCTTATGTTCAACAACATCTAGCAAATGATAAGATTACAGCAGGCCATGGAAAAGTAATGCTTAATTTATCTGAAGAAGAACAAAAAATAGTAGTTGATACTATCGTTGGTCAAAAACTTTCAGTTAGAGAAACAGAAAATCTTGTTAAAAAATTAAAAGAAGAAATTAGTCCTAAGAATCTTAAAAAAGACTTAAAAAAAGAGTTTAATTCTGAAGCTTTAAACCCTTTCCTAAATAACTTAAAACTTAACAATTTTAAAGCTAAATTTGATAAGAACACTTTAAAAATAGAACTTAAATCACAAGACGATATAGACCGTCTTATGGCACTTCTAAATATAGAATTGTAACACTTCGTAAAAAACTTATCCCAAAATATATCCTTTAATATTTCTTTATAGTTTAATTTGCTAAAATGTATAAGTTTTAGTCAAACTAAACTGTAAAAAATATGGAGGAATGAATGTTAGACATAAGTCCTGTATTATTGCTTAGTGTAGCTATAATCTTTCTTTTAGCTCTTGCTAGACTAAATAGTTGTCTATTCAGACCTCTACTAAAGCACATGGAAGATAGAGATGCTTCAATCCAAAAAGATTTGGAAGATGCAAAATCTAATGGCGCTGATGTAGAAGGTATGATTGCTGAAGCAAATAGTATTATTGCTGATGCAAAAAAAGAGGCAGCTAAAATTAGAGAAGTAGCTTATAACGAAGCTAAAGAAAGCGCTGATGCTAAACTAGTAAAGGCTAAGTCTGATCTTGAAGCAAAATCTAATGAGTTTGTAACAAGCTTAGATGCAGAGACTAAGGCTCTTAAAGAGACTTTAATCGCAAGCATGCCTCAATTTAATGAGAGCTTAAAAGCTAAGCTTAGCTCGATTTAATGGAGGAAATGTTGTGAAAAAGTTTTTATTATTAGGATTAGCTTTAGTTCCAGCTGCAATGTTCGCTGCGGATGCACATGGTGCGGAAACTGATTACGATATCGTACAAAGAACCGTTAACTTTATTATATTTGCTGGTATTTTATGGTACTTGCTTGCTGATAAAATCAAAGCTTTCTTTTCTGGAAGATCTTTATCTATTCAAGCTGAATTAGACAAAGTTCAAGAAACTTTAAAAGCTTCTGAAAACAAGATTGCTGATGCAGAGAAACAATTAGAAGAGGCTAAGAAATTAGCTGCTGAGATTGTTGAAGGTGCAAAAACTGATATTGAAGCTATTAAGCAAAAAGTATCAAACGCGATTGATGCTGATATTGCAAATTTAAACAAAAATTTTGATGAAATGACGAAAGTTGAATTATCAAAAGCTAAAAGAGCAATTGTTAGTGAAGTTCTTGAAGAGCTATTAAAATCAGAAAATATTAACTTAACTCAAGAAGAGTTGGCAAATATTGTTCTTAAGAAGGTTGCATAATGAGTAACTTAATAGCAAAAAGATATGTTAAAGCATTAATTGAAGGTAAAGAGATTTTTGAACTTGAATCAATTAGTCAAAATTTAAACAGTGTTAAAGCTGCTTATACAGATGACAAATTTAATTCTATCATTTCTTCACCTGAAGTTTGTGTTGATAAAAAAGTTGAATTAGTATTATCTATGATGGATAACGCTTCTTATTCACTTGTAAATTTCATCAAACTATTAGGTGAAAAAAGAAGATTTGGAATTTTACCAAATGTTGCTGATGAGTTAAATGACGAAATTGCTAAGATGAAAAATGTATATACAGGTGTTGTTTATACAAATCAATTCTTATCTGATGATTACATTAGATCAATTGAAAATCAATTTAGCACAAAATTTAACGTTAGTTTATCATTATCTCAAAATGTTTGTGATTATGATGGTATTAAAGTTGATATTGATGGTCTTGGGGTTGAAATCTCTTTCTCTAAAGAGAGATTAAAATCACAGTTAATTGATCATATTTTAAAAGCAGTTTAGAACTTAAAAAGGAGAAATTGAATGGGTGCAAAAATTCAAGCTGATGAAATCAGTTCAATTATCAAAGAAAGAATTGATAATTTTGAATTAAATGTTGACGTAAACGAAACAGGAAAAATCATCTCTTTTGCTGATGGTATTGCTCAGGTTTATGGTCTTAGAAATATTATGGCTGGTGAGCTAGTTGAATTCGAAAACGGTGAAAGAGGATTAGCATCTAACTTAGAAGAAGCTACAGTTGGTGTTGTTGTTCTTGGTTCTGGTGAAGGTTTAAGAGAAGGTTCTTCTTGTAGAAGACTTGGAAAATTATTAGAAACACCAGTTGGTGATGCAATGATCGGAAGAGTTGTTAATGCATTAGGTGAGCCAATCGATGGTAAAGGTGCTATTGAAGCAGCTGAATATAGATTCGTTGAAGAAAAAGCTCCTGGAATCATGGCAAGAAAATCTGTACATGAGCCATTACAAACTGGTATCAAAGCTATCGATGCATTAGTTCCAATCGGAAGAGGGCAAAGAGAGCTTATTATTGGAGATAGACAAACTGGTAAAACTACAGTTGCAATCGATACAATTCTTAACCAAAAAGGTGAGAATGTAATTTGTATTTATGTTGCTATCGGTCAAAAATCATCTTCAGTTGCTTCTGTTGTTAGAACATTAGAAGAATCAGGTGCAATGGATTATACAATCGTTGTTAATGCTGGTGCTTCTGAATCTTCTGCTTTACAATTCTTAGCTCCTTATACAGGTGTTACAATTGGTGAGTACTTCAGAGATAACGCAAAACATGCTTTAATTATTTATGATGATTTATCTAAACATGCAGTTGCATATAGAGAAATGTCTTTATTATTAAGAAGACCTCCAGGTAGAGAGGCGTACCCAGGGGACGTATTCTATCTACATTCAAGATTATTAGAAAGAGCTGCTAAGATGTCTGATGAAATGGGTGCTGGTTCTATGACTGCATTACCAATCATTGAAACACAAGCAGGAGACGTTGCTGCGTATATTCCAACAAACGTAATTTCTATTACTGATGGACAAATTTTCTTAGAAACTAACTTATTTAACTCAGGTATTAGACCAGCGATTAACGTAGGTTTATCTGTATCAAGGGTTGGTGGTGCTGCTCAAATTAAAGCTACTAAGCAAGTTGCTGGTACGTTAAAATTATCTTTAGCACAATATAGAGAATTAGAAGCGTTTGCTCAATTCGCATCAGACTTAGATGAAGCTACTAGAAGAGAATTAGAGCTTGGTCAAAGAATGGTTGAAGTATTAAAACAAGGTGTTAATAAACCTTTAGTAATTGAAAAACAAGTTGTTATTATTTATGCTGGAACAAAAGGATATTTAAACAATATCGCTGTTAAAGACGTAGTAAGATTTGAAAATGAATTACATGCATATTTTGAGCAAAAACATCAATCAATTTTAGATTCTATTAAATCTAAACAAAAAATTGATGATGAAACTGAAGCACAATTAAAAGCAGCATTAGAAGAGTTCAAAACTGTATTTAATGCAAAATAAGGATTAGTCAATGGCTAACTTAAAAGAAATTAAATTAAAAATCGGAAGTGTTAAAAATACTCAGAAGACAACAAAAGCTATGAAGCTTGTATCTTCTGCGAAACTTACTAGAACTAGACAGTTATCTGAACAAGCTAAAAGTTATGCAGCTAAGATCAATGATGTACTTTCTGATATTGCACATCAAGTTAGCAAAGTTCAAGATGATGGAAACATTGGAAGAGCATTTATCCAAAATGACAACCCAAAAACTGTTGATATAGTTTTTGTTACTGCGGATAAGGGACTTTGTGGTGGTTTTAATATGGCTACAATTAAAACTGTTAGTAGATTAATTGGAGAATATTCTTCAAAAGGTACTAATGTTAGACTTAGAGTTGCTGGAAGAAAAGGTGTTGATTACTTTACATTCCAAGGACAAAAGTTATTATCTAAGGTTTCAGATTTATCTTCTGCACCTGATTATGATAGAGCTGCTGAGTTTATTGATAGTGCTGTTGAAGATTTCCAAAATGGAGTAACAGATAAAGTAGTTTTAGTTTATAATGGTTTCTTAAACATGTTAACTCAAGAAATTAGAGTAAAAGAATTGTTACCAATTAGTTTACCTAAAGTTGAAAACGATGCTAATGAATCTATGTTAGAAATTGAACCACTTGATGATGAGACTGAAGTATTAAATGAGTTAACAGAAAAGTATATTGACTTTAATATGTATTATGCGTTAATTGACTCTTTAGCTGCTGAGCATTCTGCTAGAATGCAAGCAATGGAAGCTGCAACTAACAACGCAAAAGATAGAGTTAATAGTTTAACTGTAGAATATAATAAAGCAAGACAAGCTGCAATTACAACAGAGCTGATAGAGATTATCAGTGGTGTTGAAGCATTAAAATAATTTAAAGGAGCTACCCGTATGAAAGGTAAAATTGTTCAGGTAATGGGTCCTGTAGTTGACGTAGAGTTCGACGGATACTTACCAGAAATTAATGAAGCTATCGAAGTTACATTGGCTGATGCTAACAAAGATAGATTAGTTTTAGAAGTTGCTGCTCACATTGGAGATAGCAGAGTTAGAACTATTGCTATGGATATGACAGAAGGATTACAAAGAGGTCAAGAGTGTATTGCTCAAGGTGGACCAATTAAAGTTCCTGTTGGTGAAGCAGTATTAGGAAGAATTTTCAACGTAATTGGTGATCCAGTTGACGAAGGTGAAGCTATTCCTGCTGATACAGAAAGATGGTCAATTCATAGAGCTGCTCCAACATTTGAAGAGCAATCTACAAAAACTGAGATGTTCGAAACTGGTATCAAAGTTGTTGACCTTTTAGCACCATATTCAAAAGGTGGAAAAGTTGGACTATTCGGTGGTGCTGGTGTTGGTAAAACAGTTATCATCATGGAATTAATCCACAACGTTGCGTTCAAACACTCTGGTTACTCTGTATTTGCAGGTGTTGGTGAAAGAACAAGAGAAGGTAATGACCTTTACCACGAAATGAAAGACTCTAACGTATTAGACAAAGTTGCTTTATGTTATGGTCAAATGTCTGAGCCTCCAGGTGCAAGAAATAGAATTGCATTAACAGGTTTAACAATGGCAGAGTACTTCAGAGACGAAAAAGGTCTTGATGTATTAATGTTCGTTGATAACATCTTTAGATTTGCTCAATCTGGATCTGAAATGTCAGCGTTATTAGGAAGAATTCCATCTGCTGTTGGTTATCAACCAACATTAGCAAGAGAAATGGGAGCTTTACAAGAAAGAATTACTTCTACTAATAAAGGTTCTATTACTTCTGTTCAAGCAGTTTACGTACCAGCGGATGACTTAACTGACCCTGCGCCAGCTTCAGTTTTCGCACACTTAGATGCTACAACAGTTCTTAACAGAAAAATTGCTGAAAAAGGTATTTATCCTGCAGTTGATCCATTGGATTCAACTTCAAGAATTTTATCAGCAGACGTTATTGGTGAAGAGCACTACGGTGTTGCTAGAGGTGTTCAATCTGTTTTACAAAAATACAAAGATTTACAAGATATTATTGCAATCTTAGGTATGGATGAATTATCAGAAGCTGACAAATTAGTTGTTGCTAGAGCAAGAAAAATCGAGAGATTCTTATCTCAACCATTCTTCGTTGCTGAAGTATTTACAGGATCTCCAGGTAAATACGTTGAGTTAAAAGATACAATTGATGGATTCAAAGGTATCTTAGATGGTAAATATGATGATATTCCTGAAATGGCATTCTATATGGTTGGTGGAATTGACGAGGTTTTAGCAAAAGCTGAAAGTATGAAATAATTAACCATTAAGGCTTAACATGAGTACAATTAAATTATCAATAGTTACACCAAACGGTTCAATTTTTAATGATGACGTTAAAACAGTAACTCTTCCTGGAAAAGAGGGAGAGTTCGGAGTTCTACCAGGACACTCTGCATTAGTTTCTTCATTAACTGTTGGTGTAATAGTTATTGAAAAAGAGGATTCAACTGAAGCGGTTGCTATTAACTGGGGACACGTTAAAGTTGATGAAAATTCTGTTGATGTATTAGTAGACGGTGCTATTGCATTAACAGGTGGAAAAGATTCTGATCTTGCTAAAAATATTGAAGCAGCAAAAGAGTTAGTTAATTCTGTTAAAGAATCTAACATTTCTGTTGCAGCTGTTGAAGCAAGAATCAATTCTTTCGCATAATAATATGACAAACACAATACTAAATTATCTAGCAAATAGTAGCGCTATAACTTACATAGTTTTAGCGTCGCTATCTGTGTATCTGGTTCTTACATTTTGGATATTTATTTACAGATTTTTAAATATAAAATCGCTAATAAATAATGAACAAAAAGCTTTGGAGCAACTTACTAGAAGTGCTGAGTTATCTCCATTATCATCTTTAAATAAATGTTCAAACAATATTAAAAGCAAAGAAATACTTCATGCTTGTGAAATTAATATAATCAAAGATGCAAGTTCAGGTGTTTCTTGGTTAGCTATAGTTTCTTCAACATCTCCTTTTATTGGACTTTTTGGAACAGTTGTTGGTATTTTAGAATCATTTGCTAAATTTTCAAATGAGTCAAAAGTTGCTTTTTCAATCATTGCACCTGCTATTTCAGAAGCATTAGTTGCAACAGCAGCTGGTATTTTTGTAGCAATTTTTGCTTATACTTTCCATCAAATTTTAGTTAGAAAAATATATGAACTAAATATCTTTATTAAGGCACAATCTGAAATCTTGATTGCTAAGGGTTAGTATGTATGATTTTAATCAAAAACCAGATTTAAACATAACTCCCTTAGTTGATATTATGCTAGTTTTACTAGCAATTCTTATGGTTACAGCTCCTGTAATTGAGTTTGAAGAGCCAATAAATCTTCCAAAGGGAAGTAAATCTCAACAAGTTCAAAACTTCACTAAAATTGATATATTAGTAACTAAAGATAGAACAATTTTAGTTAATAAAAAAAGACTTGAATTTTCTAATTTTTCAGACTCATTTTTACTTATGAATAATAGTAAAGATAGAAATACTCCTGTGCATATTAGAGCAGAAAAAACACTTATGTATGATGATATTGTATTTATATTAAAAAGCGTAAAAGAGGCAGGTTTTTATAAAGTTGCTTTAGTAACTGATGGATGATTAGACCATGACGCAAAATAAAAATTTTGTTATATCTGGTGTAATCGCTGTAAGTTTTTATATTTTCGTATTAGTTTCATCGTTAATATATATATCTTCATCAAAAGTTGAAACATATAAGTTTAAATCTAAAACTACTGTATTAGAACTTGAAGTTATTGAACAAGTTGATGTAAAAAATCAAGTTCAAAAAATGACTGTTAAAAAAGCTGAACCTGAAAAAGAAGTTGTTAAAGAGACTTCAAGATCAAATGAAAAAACACCAGATTTAAAATCACTTTTTGGAAATGTTAAAACTAAAGCAATTCAAACTGCACCAAAAGAAGTTAATAATGTTCAAAAATCTATTGATCCTAAAAGATTTAAATCCAAATTTGAAAAAGAGAAAAAGTCTTCTAATGTAAATTTGGACAAACTACTAACAGATATTAAAACAACTACTACTATGAAAAAAATTAAGTCAGCTAATAGTAGTGAAGAGCAAAGTGATGAGTATTACTCTAAAATAAATGAATTATTATCAGCTTGGATTCCAAATGTTACTCAAGGTGGTTTAGTTGCAAATGTGATTGTAACTATCAATTCTAAAGGTAATTTTAATTATAGATTTGTAAAATATTCAGGGGATGATTTGTTCGATAATTCATTAAAAAGTTTTTTAGATGAACAAGTCAATTTAGCTTATCCTATACCAAATAACGGTTCAACTGTTAGTATAAGTGTAGATTTTAAATCAGAAAGGTAAATTTATGAAATATATATATTTATTATTGTTTTTAATAGTAAATTTAGCAAATGGTGCAAAAATTGATGCAAACTTAGAAATTGTAAAAAAAGCAAATACTATTCCGAATGTTTTAGTTTCAATTGCAAATGATTCAGCAGAAATCAACACATTAAACAAATTAAAATACATTTTAATTCAAGATTTAAAAATAAGTGGACACTTTGAAGTTTCAAATTTTAACCATTTAAGTTCATATGAAAATAATCCTAACTTTACAGTTTTAAATAACAACAAAGTTGATTTATATGTAAATTTAAATTCATCTAAAAATTCAAATGGAACATATAGTGTATCAATGAAACTTTATGATGCTAATGCTCAATTAAATATTTTACAAAAAACATTTACAACTTCAAAAGAGGAGAGATTTCCCTTTTTAGCCCATAGAATTGCAATATCAATAAATGATTTTTTCAAAGCTCCAAGTATAGATTGGATGGATAAATTTGTTATTATGTCTGTTTATCAAAATAGTAAAAAAGCAGATATTGTAATTGCTGATTATACATTAACTTTTAGAAAAACTTTAGTAACGGGAGGATTAAATATTTTTCCTAAATGGGCTTCTAAAGATCAAAAATCAATTTATTATACATCTTATAATTATGCAAAACCAACTCTTGTAAAATTGAATATTTATAATTCTCAAAAACAAACTATTATGAATAGTGATGGAATGATTGCATGTTCTGATGTTAGTGATGATGGTTCAAAACTTTTAATTACAGCAGCGCCAAATTCGCAGCCTGATATATATTTATATGATTTAAATACTAAACAAAAACAAAGAGTTACTACATATTCTGGTATTGATGTAAGTGGACATTTTGTGGATAATGACCAAAAAGTTGTTTTTGTTTCAGATAGACTTGGTAGTCCAAATATTTTTGCTAAAAAAATCAATTCAAAAGCAGTAGAAAAGTTAGTTTATCACAGTTCTAACAACTCTTCTGTTACAACCCATGGTAGTAATATTGTTTATTCATCAAGGGATTCATCAAATGAATTTACGGGAAAAAATTTTAATTTATATTTAATGTCAACAAAATCTGATGCTCTTACAAGATTAACAACAAATGGAGTAAATCAATTTCCAAAGTTTTCAAATGATGGTGAGTCTTTAATTTTTATTAAAACTCAAAATGATGTTTCTTCTGTTGGAATAATTAGATTGAATTTTAATTCAACTTATCTATTTCCATTAAGAGGTAATAAAATTCAGTCAATAGACTGGTAAAGGTATCAGTTAATCGATAATCTTCGATTAAGTTTTTATTTAGTAGAATAATCACAAAAAATATTTTCAAGGATAATTTATGAAGAAATTAAGTATATACTCATTTTTAGTAGCAGCAGCTTTACTAACAACAGGATGTAGTGAAAAACAGACTACAATGGATGTTAATAATGGTATGAATCAAAACTCAGAATCAGCATTAAATAGTTTACCTGAAACTACTTCTGCGGTAAATTCAATGGAAGCAGGTGATTTTGATTTCGCTGAAAATGCTGAAAATGGTTCATACTATATTATTGGTGGTGAGAAAGTATTATTAGAAAATGTATATTTTGCTTTTGATAAATATAATTTATCAGAAGATATGAAAATTGTTGTTTCTAATAATGCATCTAAATTATCTGCACTTAATACAAGTTCTACTATTAAAGTATCTGGTAATACTGACGAATGGGGAACTGACGAATATAACTATGCTTTAGGACTAAAAAGAGCAAAAACAGTTAAAGATGCATTAGTTAACAATGGTGTTTCTGCAAATATTTCTTTAATTTCTTTAGGAGAAAGTAACCCAACTTGTTCTGAAAAAACTAAAGATTGTTGGCAAAAAAATAGAAGAGTTGAACATACTCTAGCTAAATAATGAACAAGATCTTAATTTCTTTAGCATTCAGTTCACTGATACTTTTTTCTCAAGAAGTATCAGTGTTTGGTGCTGGTAATCTAAACTCGAAAGAACCTTATGGTTTAAATTCTACAGAAAAATATATTTTAAAAAATCAGAATAAAATTAAAGATGTTAGTAGTGATGTTAATGATTTAAAAACTACTTTGGATTCAATGAATAGTAGAATTGAAGGTTTGGAATCTATTTTTCAAGGTGACTCTGCTAAATTAAATTCAACAGTATTACAACTAAATGATGTATTAAATAAATCAAATAAGAGCTCAACTGATATCGATGAATTAAGAAATGTTACAACTCAACTTTTAAATTTAAAAGAGGAAAGTGATAAGCAGTTTAATTCTAATATTGCAGTTTTAAAAGATGCTGTATCAAAATTATCAGATTTAGTTAATAAAATTAATTCAGAATATGTATCTGAATCAAATTTCAAAAAAAATATTGATCAATTTGTTACTAGAGCAGAGTTTGAAGAGTTAAAAAAGATTATGGGTGTTAAAAATAAAACTACATCTCAATCTTCATCAACTACATCTTCAACATCATCTCAGAACATTTTGTTAACTAAAGCAAATTTAAGTGCAGAAGAAAAATCAGAATTATTAGATAGTGCTAAAAAAGAGTATGATAGAAGATATTACAAATATGCTATTCCAATGTTTGAAAAACTTTTGGAAATCAATTATAAGCCGGCTGAAAGTTCTTTTTACTTAGGTGAAATGTGGTTTGTAAGAAAGAAATATGAAATGGCTATTAGTTACTTTAAAAAATCTGCAATGCTTTATGATAAAGCTGATTGGATGCCTCAATTGTTACTTCACAGTGCAATATCATTTGAAAATATTAATGATAAAGAGAATGCTAAGAGTTTTTATAGTACCCTTATTGATCTTTACCCAAGCTCAAAAGAAGCTAGTGAAGCAAAAAAAAATATAAATAAGTTATAATTAATAAAAAGGATATTTTATGGAAAATAAAGTTATTGGTATTGAATATACATTAACAGATGCTCAAACAGGTGAGCAATTAGATTCTAATGCAGGTCAAGCACCATTAGAATTTGTTTCAGGAAAAGGACAAATTATTCCTGGTTTAGAAAATAAATTAATGCAAATGTCTGAAAATGAAAAAGCGGATGTTATGGTTTATCCAAAAGATGGTTATGGTGAATATAACGAAGAAGCACTTCAAACTTTACCAATCGAGCAATTTGCTGGTATAGAATTAAAAGAAGGTATGTCTTTATATGGTACTGGTGAGCAAGGTGAAACTGTTCAAGTTGCTGTTAAATCATTTGATGATAAAGAAGTTACAATTGATTATAATCACCCAATGGCTGGAAAAACTTTAATGTTCTCAGTAGCTGTTATTTCATCAAGAGCTGCAACAGAAGAAGAAGCACAAACAGGAGTTGTTGGTGGTTTAGCTGCTATGGGTGGCGGATGCTGTGGAGGAGGTGGTTGTGGAACTGGACATGACCATGGACATTCTCATGATCACGGTGGAGGTTCTTGTGGAACTGAATCAGCTGGTCATTCACACGGTGGATGTGGTTGCCACTAATTTAAATTTCGTATTTAAATTCTTCTTTGCCCAAAATATCTTTGTATATTTTGGGCAAAATTATTTTAAGAACATTTATAATTAGTGTTTTTAAAATAGTTTAATCTTAACTATCAAATACAAATTATTACAAAGGTAAATTATATGAAAAAAGTTGCTTTTATTTTTCCAGGACAAGGAAGTCAAACTGTTGGAATGGGAAAAGATTTTTTTGAAAATAGTGATATGGCAAAAGAGATGATTGCTAATGCTTCTAAAAGATTAGGAATTGATTTTGAACAATTATTATTTGAAGAAAATGACAACTTAGGAAAAACAGAGTTTACTCAGCCAGCGGTTTTATTAGTAAGTTGTATTGCTAATGAAATTTTTAAAAGTCAATGTGATATTAAACCTGAGTTTGTTTTAGGACACTCTTTAGGTGAGTTTTCTGCATTAGTAAGCGCTGGTGCATTAGATTATTTAGATGCTATTGAATTGGTTCATAAAAGAGGTTTATTTATGAATGAAGCTTGTGCTGGTGGTGGTGCTGGTATGATGGCATTAGTTGGATTAGATGATAAAGCTGTTGAAGATATTTGTACAGCTCAAAGAGCAAATGGTAAACAAGTTTGGCCAGCAAATTATAATATGGATGGACAGCTTGTATTAGCAGGTATCAAAGCTGATTTAGAGAGCTTAGTTGATACATTTAAAGAAACTGGAGCTAAAAGAGCAATCGTTCTTGATATGAGTGTTGCATCTCATTGTGAGTTATTAAGAAGTGCTGTTGAAAATTTAAAACCTTATTTAGAAGAGTATTTAAAAGATGAATTTATAAGTGTTGTATCAAATGTATCAACTAAAAAATATTCATCTAAAGATGAAGCAATAGAATTATTAGCTTCTCAATTAGTAAGCCCTGTAAAATATAAACAATCAATAGTTGCTGTTGAAGATGAAGTTGATATGTTTATTGAGTTTGGAAATGGAATAGTATTAAAAGGTTTAAATAGAAAAATCACAAAAAAACCAACTTCAAATGTTTCAGATATGGCTTCATTAGAAAAAGTTATTGGTGAATTAAATGACTAAATTAGCAATAATGGGTGCTATGGAAGAGGAGATTGAGCCTCTTTTAGCCCACTTTAAAGATGTAAATACAGTAGAGTTTGCTAATAACAAGTATTATGAAGTAAATTATAATGGCTTAGATATCGTAATAGCTTATTCTAAAATTGGGAAAGTTTTTGCTTCATTAACAGCTGCAACTATGATTGAAAAATTTGGTTGTGATACTTTACTTTTTTCAGGTGTTGCAGGTGGAATTAATCCTGAACTAAAGATTGGTGATTTAATTATTGCAGATAAATTATGTCAACATGATTTGGATATTACAGCTTTTGGACATCCTCATGGATTTGTTCCTGGTGGAAGTGTATATGTTGAAACATCTAAAGAGCTAAGAGAAGTAGCAAAGAAAGTTGCTAAACAAAATAACTTAAAAGTTTTAGAAGGAACTATTGCTACAGGTGATCAATTTGTTCACTCAAATGAGAAAAAAGAGTTTATTGAAACTACTTTTAAAGCAGATGCTTTAGAAATGGAAGGTGCTAGTGTTGCTGTTGTTTGCGATGCTTTAAATGTTCCTTGTTTTATTTTAAGAGCTATTTCTGATACAGCTGATATGGATGCTGGATTTGATTTTGATGAATTTTTAAAATCAAGTGCAGTAGAGTCTGCAAACTACTTAATTAAAATAGTTGACGAGATTAAATAATTCTAAACAAAGATACCATAACCAACTCCAAAAGAGTTTTTTATAGTATCTTTCCCAAGTTTATTTGATAATCTATTTAATAAAGATTTAAAAGCAGATTCAGATATATCCGGTATTATGTATCAGTCACACCAAAAATATATCCCCAATTTATGGGACTTAGAGCCTAATTTTAAGTATAATGTATATAAAGAAAACCAAATTTAGGAGGATTTATGTACAATGGAAACAGCACTAAGACAATTAGTTGATAAAAGAGCAGAATTAAAAGGTGAATATACTCATTATTTAGAAAAAATTGAGGAGTTAAAACACTCAATTGAATGTTTAGATGGTTCAATTAAAATTTTTGATCCAGATTTCAAACCTGACTCAATCAAAGAGAAGAAATACAAAAAAAGCCCAAGCGTATTTAAACCAGGAGAAAGCCTAAGAATGTCCCTTGATATCCTTAGAAAGGCCTCAGAGCCTATTTCAATACAAGAAATTAGAAAAGAAATTGTAAGCCAGAAGAAATTAGATGAAAATGATTTGACTCTTCAAAGAACTATTGAAGCAAATATAAGAGTAAATATAGAAAAGAACGAACTTATAAAAGTTCATAACGAATCTGAAAAACCAAAAAGGTGGCTAATAGCTTAGGCTGCCACTCCAAGTCTTTCAGCAATTCTATGATTTCCTTGCCAATATCCAGTCCATTCATTTGACTGTGAAACTTTAATACATTTTGAGGCAATATCCCTAAAGATACTACCAT
The DNA here is from genome assembly GCA_023268955.1 of Aliarcobacter sp. GTDB lineage: Bacteria > Campylobacterota > Campylobacteria > Campylobacterales > Arcobacteraceae > JALRJW01. Next base: position 16,521 of record JALRJW010000202.1, read on the forward strand.
TATCAAGCCTTCTTGTATCTTCTCTATAAGCCATTTCATTTGCATAATTAGAAAGGTAAAGTTGTCCCATTCTATGAACTTGCCCATGTTGAAATCTTCTAAATCTTGCATAATAGCTTTCTGCTTGATTAGAACAAGCCCCAAATTCACTTCTATATTCAACTGAGTGATTCACTCTTTGCATATCATACAACGCGTGTAAATTATCATAGGCATTAGCTTCATCTGCGTGAACTTCTGAGCCTCTTGCAATAGTGTTTAGAGCCACATCTATTATATCTCTTGGATTTTCATTATGCAGAATATATGTTAAAGTTCTAACACTTCCGACAAGTTCAGTTCCACCTGCTCTTTGTCTAACCACAACGATACATCTTTTGTTTGGATTTTGGTTCACTGCTAATCTTCTATCGATTCTATCATTGATATTGTTTTGAGGTCTTACATGGTGATTTACATAGGCTCCATCGATTTCACAGATCCCTTCCATTAAACTTTCATCTCTTGTTTCAAGTAAAGCTTCTCTAAATTTATGAAGCAATACAAAAGCTGTTTTATAGTTAATATCAAGCTGTCTTGAAAGCTTCAAAGCACTCATACCTTTTACTTCATTGGCATATATTGCAATTGCCATCAAATAAGTTCTTAGAGGTAATTTATGATTAGCAAATAAAGTTCCAGAGGTCAAAGAAAATTGATGATAGCAATCACTACATTTCCATACTTTTCTTTTATCTAAGAAATAATGTCTCTCTGTACTACCACAACATGGACAAACAGGTCTTCCATTTGTTTCTTCCCATCTTAATTTTTTAAAGAATGTGAATGCTTGTCTTTCACTCATTCTTGCAATTTTTACTAAATTTAATGTTCTTGCTGCTTTTGATAGTAGGAAATGTTGTGCCATGATTTTATACCTTTCTTTTTCTTAATCTCTTGTATATAAGAGAATAATATCACTTATGAGATATAAGAAAACTTAAGGGCACTGTTTGTTTTTTTTGAAAATACAAAAAGATTTTCCATAAATGATATAAATATCGTGTAAAAGATAGGATAATGCTAAATATGATATAATTCATAAATTTTAAAATTTAGGAAGAATTTTATGGAAAAAGATTGGAATAAACAGGCTTCATTGATTTTAAGAAGTGTCTTAACAAGAAAAGATGTTAAGTACCAAGATTTAGTTGAAAGACTTGAAAAAATTGGGATCAAAGAGACTCAAAGTAGTATCACAAATAAATTAAGCAGAGGTTCTTTTAGTTTTGCATTCTTTTTGCAGTGTATGGAAGTTTTAGATGTTAAAGAAATTAGGATGAATTAAATCAAAAAGTCATCAAACATATGTTACTATAGAGTTAGATAAGATCTAAATATATTTCAATTTTATAAAAATATTGCGTATTGTGATAAAAAAAGATTTTAAAATTAATATAGTGTATAATTTTTTAAGAAATAAGGTTTTAAGGAGACTTTTTAATGACGATGAATATTAATATGAAAAAAAACGAGATATGCAGACCAGTTATAAAGTGGGTTGGTGGCAAAAGACAGCTTATTAATGAACTTAAAAAAAGAATGCCAAAAAATTACAATAGATATTTTGAACCATTTATTGGTGGAGGTGCGCTGTTTTTTGAATTGAGGCCAAAAAATGCATTAATCAATGATTATAATCCTGAATTAACTAATTTATATAAAGTTTTAAGGGATTATCCAGATAAATTAATAAAATCTGTTTGTAGGCACAAAAACAATGAAGAATATTATTATGAAATTAGAGCATGGGACAGAGATGAAAAAGAATATTCTAAAATTTCAGATATAGATAAGGCTGGTAGATTTATATTTTTAAATAAAGCAGGATTTAATGGATTATACAGAGTTAATTCAAAGGGTCAACATAATGTGCCATTCGGGAAATATAAAGAGCCAAAGTATTGTGAGCCTGATAACATAAATGCTTGTAGTAAATTACTTCAAAATACAGAAATTACAAATGGGAAGTTAAAAATTCGTATAAATCCACTATTTTAAGGGATTTATATTTTTAACTATACACTTTTTTATACACTCTACAATGTAATAAAATAACTTTAAAGAACTCTATTTTTTCATTTATATTGATTGTCAAACCACTTTTCAACTTCTTCAACTACATAAACAATAGTTCCTCTTCTTACTTTTTGATGATAAGGTAAAGGGTCATTTAATCTACCTCTATAATCTTTTTGACTTGATTGTGATATATTATAAATCTCTTCAAACTCTTTTGTTGTTATAAATTTCTTAACTTGAATTTTTTTCATTTGCATTTCAATATCTATAACTTCTTTTACTCTATCTGCACCTTTTAAAAGATTATTAAGTTTTACAAGTGGGATATCATACTCTTCGATAGTTCTATTTTGTCTGTAATCAACCCTTTCTTGTTTCTCAATTTGAGATTTCTTATTTGGGTAGAAAAAACTACTATCATCAATTTTATCAACATTGAGTTTCTTCTTTCTTAATTGTAAAATATCTTCTATGACTTCTTTGATTGTTTCTTTTGATTTTTTATCCATAAAAGAATTATATCTATTTATATTTTTAAACAATATATAGATAAAATCAAAAGTCAAAATTGACTTATTTTTATGGAATATTATTATGAACACATTTTTAAAACTCAATGTAAAAAAATCTGTTGAACCTACTAAAATGATTGAAGGTTTTCCAATTTCAAGATATGAAAAGACAACTATTAGAGTTCCTATGTATTATGTTGCTGCTTTTTTAAAAAAAGAAATTGAATTTGATAACGAATTATCAATTGAAGAAAAAAAACAAATTAAATTTTGGGTAGAAAACATTACAAAAAAATATTTATATTTTGAAAATTATACTTATAATGAAGGAATAAATAGAATTTTATTTCAATCTTTAATGAGACAAGATAAGAAATGGACTGGACACCCTATGAAAATTCATGGTGGTTTAAAATACTGGAAATAAGTCAAATTTGACTATTTTCCAGATTTTCTTCTATTATCTTCTTTACATAACATTTGACAATTATCAGCAGAGGTTTTACCTCCCTCATGCCAAGGTGTAATATGGTCTGCTTCCATTTCATTTAACTCAAAATGTTCTCCACAAACAGAACAAATACCTTCTTGTCTTTCATAGGATTCTCTTTTTTGATTATCACTAAACGCTCTAATATTTAAATGTTTCTCTTTTCTTGTAAGAATATATGAATAAATACCTTTTTTATTAGTAATGTCTTCGTCTATCATAAGTTTTTGAATTTCTTTTTCGATTTCTTGTGAGTTATAACTTTGTGTATAAAATTCATTGTATAGAGTTCCCCAAGGAATACCTTTCATTTCTTTTCTATACTTTGGAAATACAACTTTAACCCAATTTAAAACATTTTGAATATATAACCACAATTCATTGGCGTTTGGATTATGTTGATTTTTTGCCATATATTCTTCAATTTTATCTCCACTAATCCATTTAATTGTAGTTTCTAAATAGTCTTGTCTTATTGCACTACCATTAAGATAATCTCCACCTATGTTATAAACAGCACAACCATTTTTACTAAAATATCTTTTGGCATCACTAACCCAAGAACCAGAATAAACTGCATTTCTCAACTCTTGTTCTGTTAATTGTTCCCCTGCAATGTTGATAGTTTTAAACCATTCTAATTTTTCCCTATCTGTTCCACTACAAAGATAAACCATAAGTTTATAATCTAAAATTTGTTCTTTTTTATCTTCTGGAAGATTAAAAAAATATAATCCATTAAATGAAAAATCACCTTCCACATATTGACAAATTGAAATAGTTCTTTGTTGTCCGTCTATTACTTCAAATTCACCATCTTCCCTAACAGCCCAATACATAACATTTAAAGGGTAATCTTTTGAAATTGTATCAATTACAGCGTCTCTTTGTTTATCTTTATAGATAAATTCTCTTTGATAAGGTGGTCTAATATCTAATTGTCCATTATACCCCTTAACTCCTCCTTCTTCATTGTCTTCATAGTTATTAGTAAGTTCTCTAATTGTTATTTCTTTTAATTCTATATTCATAATCTTTTATTCCTTATAATTACTCTTGCGTATGGAACATTTACAATACCATTTGTTATCATATACAAATCACCATCAACAGCACCTCTTTTTTGAATTTTTTTACGATATTCTTTATGTTCTGCTTTATATGGTTCAACACCTATTTCTAATCCTGAATTAGAAATTCCAAGTCCAATAATTTCAAATTGTTCTGGATTATATTTGTCAATAAAAGTTATTGGAACACCCATATAACCTTTATAATCAAAAGGTATATCTTTTGTCTTATCTATATTTATTGCGTCAAAATTTTCATATGTAGGATAATCTTCTTCATTATACGATTTATATAAAATTAAATCTTCATGTCTTTTAGTAATATCAAGATTTGTAAACCAAACAACTCCCGAAACTCTAATCATACCTTCTTTATGGTCTCCGGCTGTTGCATAATCTTCATAATGTTTATTTATGAAATGACCTGCTCCACCTTTAAAACCATAACCTAACCACATATTGTTTTCTTTAATCAATTTAAATGTCTCTTTGTATGAAATTGCATTTTGGTGTCCGATAATAATAAATTTTTTATCATACTCAATAAGTTGGGCTACATACTCCCTAAAAAGAGAAAAAGGTGGATTGGTTACTACTATATCTGCTTGTTTTAAAAGTTCAATACTTTCTTCACTTCTAAAATCCCCGTCTCCTTTAAGTTCTTTAATTCCAATTTCTTCAATATCTGGTATGTGATTTCCATTTTTATCACCTTCATACTCTAAATAAACTGCTTGTTCATTTTTATTTTCACTAAACAAATCCATATTTTGATTTTTATAACAAGTAGTTATAAGTTTTTTTAATCCTAACTTTTCAAAATTATATGAGAAATAGTGAAAAAAATTACTAACTCTTGGGTCGTCGCAATTACAATATACAACTTTATCTTTAAAATGTTTTTTATAATGTTTTAATTCTCTTTCAATGTCTGCAAGTTGGGTATAAAACTCGTCTTTTTTATTTGCTTTTGCTTCTGTTAAATTTTTGTTTTGTGATTTTTTTGCCATAATGGAAAAATTTCCTATTTTAAATATTTTTATAATTTTTTAGATTTTATCTAAACTATGGTTAATAAGATTTTATGTGTCATATTTGACTTTTTAAACATTTATAACAAATTCAAATAATAATTACATAATAAGATTTTTAGAGATTTTAAAGACTTATGATATAATCAAACAAAAAAGGTTATTTATGAATGATTTTGACGAAAATATTGAAACATTAAAAGATAAAATGAAAGAATTTGTTGAACTTATAGAATACAATAAACTTTCTCTTGAAGATTATCCTGAATATTTAGAAGAGATTAAAAATTTAACTACTAATGCAAGTGATTTCTTAAAAAAAGAATATGGATTATCTTAAAAAATCCATATTTTCTAATTTCTCTAACAAATTTAAACAATAAATTTTCAAATAAATATCTTTTGATTTTTTGTATAAATTGATTACTCCAAAGATTTTAACCTTTTCTTTTGGTAAGTGAGTTTTTACAAGGAATTGTAATTTTCTTATCTCTTTATGAGTCAAATTTGACTTTTTATGAAGTTCCAAATATAAGTTAGTAGTTTTTACCATTTTTTGATAAATATGTTCTTCAATTTCTATCATTTAATAATTATCTCTTTTTACATTTGAAATATTTCTTTCATAATCTAAACCTTCACAATTAGTGCAATTTATACAATTAGAACAAGAATGACAATTTTTAATATTAGTGCAGTCTTGACAAAAGGTGTTATTATCTAAATCCATTTGATTAAGTGAATTTATTTGTTGGTTCAAATCTAAACTAAAATCATAAGTGATTACATTATTCATAGGAGAAATTAAAAAAACTCTCCCATTTTGTTTTGAAATTGTCATATTATTTACAATAATCTTTTTGAATGATTTTGTATTATTTAATAATACTTGGAGTTGTTTTTGTTGAATAGTATGTTTTACCATTGATTTTTGTCTCCCTAATATCATTAAAAAGGACATTTTTACCTAAAAAATCTGTTGGATTTAGTTTTTGTTCTTTTACTTTTATATCAAATAATTTGATTGAAAAATCAATTTTTTCCAAAGTTTGAAATAAATAATCTCCATTGTCTTTTGTTTGAATATTATCAACTTTTAAAGATATACTTTTGTTTAGTAGGAATTGAATATCTAAATCTTCCTCAATCATTTTATAATTATCACAAGAATAAGTTTTTGTAAATTGGTCTATTTGAAACTCTTGTAAATTATCTGCTTCACTAACAAGTATAACACCGTCAAGAATTTTGTTTTTTTCTTCTCCTGATAATGTTTTATTTAATTTTAGGGTATGTTTTACTAATTTTCCATTTGTCATTGAGAATGTTTGAAGTTGTGTGTAATGCGTTTCTTTATTAGTTTCCTTGTCAATTTTAACTCTATCCTCAATTCCTCTTACTTCCATTTTTAATGTCATTATTTTTTTCATTGTGTTTATTCCTTATTTTTAATATATTTTGAAACAACACTTCTTTTTTTAACTTCTCTTAAAATCATTATAAAAGAATTTAATTCCAAAGCCAAGTTAAATAATAAAAAATTATAAATATTTTTAAATGTCCAATTTTTCCAAGGTTTCCAGGTCTAAAAGTTCTAATTCATTTATTTGTGAGTTATCAATTTTTTCCATTATTTCACCTTTTATTTCTTCAATTTGCTGTTTATTCTGATTTTGGTTATTGATTGAATAGGTTAATAAATAGTAATCATAAAAACCAAGAAATTTTCTTGGACTTAATTCAATATTTATTTTGTCCTTTTCACCAAGGGTTAAGTTTTCCATATCAAACAAATTTTTTAATATTTGTTTTGAATAACTTGAAATAACATTGACTTGTTTTTGGTGTCTTATAAGTCTAATATAGAAATGTTTTGTTTTATTTCTTGTTTTATAAAAGTATAAAGACCACAAAGGAACATAATAGTTGGTAAATGTTGAATTAAATAAATCTCTTTGAATTAAAAATTGATAAATTATCAAAGAAAAATATAATACCAACAAAATTGAAACTCCTATAAACACCTTTTCAAGTTCTAAATTTGGGGAATAGATAAAATCTTTTATTTGAATTTTATTTGTTGTAATTTCTAATATTTCTATAAATAAAATATTTAATTTTTCAGCAAATGAATTGAAAGTTTTTATAAAAATATATGAAAAAAGTTTAGAGTATTCTTCAATAATTAAAAGTAAATTTTCTTTAATAGATAAGTTTAAAATGATTTTATTGAGTATATATGTTATAAATAATGACCCTATAAGTAAATATTTTAAAAAGTCAAATATGACTTGTTTTTTATTAAATCTCAAATAGTTATCAAAATATTTATTTATGAGTGTATATTTTTTTACTCTTTCCCCAAGTTCTTTATTACTATCTTTAATTTTTGAATTATCTTCAATAGATACATTATCTAAAAAGTTATCTAACATTTTGAATTTTCCTTAATAGTGAAGTTGGTTATAAATGAAATTCAAATCTTTTTTTTGTGGTGTTGCTCTTGGTGTATATATTTCAAATATGTATTTTTTTACTTTTAATTTTTTAATAAATTTAGGTTTATATTTAATCTCTTGAAGTGTTTTCACTAAAATAAATTTAGTAGAAATATCTTTCTCAATATTCATTATTTCAATAATTTGTTGTGTTTTACTATTAGTTGAAGAATAAAGTAAATTTTCATAAATTACTTTTATATCAAATAATCCCAAAGGTAATAAAACTTTTTTATGTTCTTCTATTACATATTCAATTACTTCTTTTGTGTGGTCTAATTTAACTATTTTTTGAGGTGTGATTTTATAGTTAATATCTAAATATTTTAAAATATATTTTTCAATATTTACATACAAGGGAACTTTTAAATTTTTGAACTTCTTAAAAAGTTTTGGTCTATCATTTTTTAAATGATTATAAACTTTGTTAATCTCTGCTTGTGTTGTATTTTTAAAGTTTGAAGTAGTAAAAAATCTATGAGTTGAATAATATCTTTTCATTTCATTGTAAAAATTATCTTCCCTATTGAAGTTTTTTATTATGTATTTCATTACATATGAAGAAGATTTTGCAATGGTTAATATTTCTAATTTTGTTTGTTTTAAATTATGTCTTTTTACTAAATTTTCAAAAACTTTTTTTAAAATAGGTATTTGATTATCTTCTAAATATAAAATAGAATGTGAGTGAATTGTTAAATTAAAATCTCTATTATGCGTTTCTAACATTCTTATATAATCAAAATCACCATTTAACCCTTTTCTTTCAAGATATTTTTTGAATTGTTTATAAAGTTCTCTATTGATTGATTTTTGAAATTCAAAACTTCCCTCAATACTTTCTCCTAATGTGTCAAATTTGACTTTTTTATTTTTACCTTTTGTTTTTGTAAAATAGTGATACTCACTTGGACAAGTTAGAGTTATAAAAATACTTTTTTTATGTTTATTGTAGTGTTCTAAATATTTAACTTTTGAGTATTGTTTATATGCAAGTGTTCTATCTTGTTGTTGAAGATATTTGATATTATTTTCAATTTCCAAAGTAAATTCTAAATCTTCAATTTTTTTATTGATTAAATCTTCACTACTATTTGAAGTTTTTACATATTCCAAATAATTTTCCATTTTATGAAGATATTCATTATCTTTTTTTAGAAAAATCAAATGATTAAATAAATAGTTTAATCTATCTTTATTTACACACTCATAATGGTATTTAACCCTATTAAGAACCTCATTTATTGAAGTAAGAGAGTATTTATCAACTTTGTTAAAATAGAGTTTTTTAATGATTTTATTGTCTTTGATTATATTTTTCATACAATCATTATAAAGATAATAATTTCCAAAGCCAAGTTAATTTGAAATTTTTTTAATTTTTTCTGGGGACACTTATTTTAAAGTTAGTCAAGGGAGGTGCGAACACCTCCTTAAACTCAATTTTCAAATACTACAACTTTAAAACCATTTCAATCCCTCCAAAGTCGGAATTGAATTTTTAAAGATTGGATTTGAAAATATAGAGTTTATTGTAGATAAAATTTAACTTCTAATCAATTTCCAATATTTATTATATGCTTCAATTTTATCTTGATACTCAAAATCCAAATAGTGTTCCACAATTGCGTTTTGAGAGTGGTCTAAACAATAATCAGCTAACATACTATCAATTTTACACTCTTTTATCATTATATTAAACATTAAACTTCTTGTGTCGTGAGGTGTTAAAGATTTATTGTTAAGTAAATCAATATTTGAAAGACTTACAAGTTTTTTAAAATAATCAGCAACAGAAGAGTATCTCAAATTAGGAAATAATAAACCACTTTCAATATTTTTAAAATATTCAATACATTCATTAGGTATTGGGAAATGATAATCTTCATTTGTTTTTGTAATATTTGAAGGACTTACAATCATATTTTTATCAATATATAAATCATTAGTAGTTAATTTTAATAATTCACCATATCTATGAGAACTCAATAATAATAGATATAAATATGCGTTTAGTTCACTTTTAAGAGATTGTTTTGGTTTATATTTTCCAATTCCAATATAAAGTTTTTTTACTATTGATAAATTACTTTCAAGACTTCTTTTTGTAATTCTTTCTTTTTTATCAACTTTTACTCTTTCAAGGTATTCTGCGGGATTTGTATTTACTTCTCCTCTTTGAAGTGCTTTTTTAAATATAGGGTTCATTATCTTTTTAAGTGTATTTTTTGAAGTTCCCTTTGTATGAGATAAAGAATTTAAAATATCATCTAAATCTTTGAAAGTAATATTACTTAATTTCTTGTGTCCTATCTTTTTCTCAATATTTGCTTTGTAGTAGTTTTTATAATTTTTTGCTGTTGTATCTTCTCTCCAAGTTTTATTTTTTACATTAGTATTATAATTTTCCCAGAAATAAAAATTAAGGTCTTTTGTTTTAGTAGTAAATGGGTCTTCTCCTAAACTTATCAATCTTTTTACTTCATTAAGTTTTTCTTTTGCTTTTGTAGCCGTTTCACAACCAAATAATTTTGTAAAATTTTTAACAGGATAGATTTTCCCTAAATATTTAAATCTAACATAAATTGCAATTTCACCATTTGAAAGTGTTTTCTTTGTTATACCTTTCATAATCTCATAAATCCTTTATTTAATCAATATATGATAGTGTATAATATTCTGACTTGATATACACTTTTTTATACACTCTACAATGTGATTTAGTATCTTTTAATGAACTATAATTTGTCCTTATTAAACTATAAAGTCCTTTAATAAGGGTATTTATAGGAGGTTAAGATGCATTAATAAAGAAACCCAAATAACCAAAGTGGGATTTTGAAATTATAAAAGATAAGATTAGAAAAGGTGATTTTGTATATTTTGATCCACCATACGTTCCATTAAATAATACTTCAAGTTTTACTGCTTATACAAATAAAGGATTTGATAATGGTATGCAAATTAGACTTAAAGAACTTTGTGACTACATTGACAGTATAGGAGCTTATTTTATGCTTTCTAATTCATGTACTGACTTTGTTTTAAATCTTTATAGCCACTATAATATAGATCAAGTAGCAGCAAATAGAGCAATAAATTCAGATCCTTTAAAGAGAGGAAAAATAAAAGAAGTCATAGTAACAAACTATTAGTAGGATAAAAATATGTCATCTAAAGTTACCAACAACGAGTCATGGAATAATATCTTTCATAAATTCGACATTATAAATGAAATTAAAAAAAATGATTTTTATGATATAACATCAAATGATATTAAATCAGTAGATGGTAAAGAAGCAAGACTGATGACAAAAATCGATTTTAGAAAAAATTTACCTTTTATAATGAGAAGAAATGGATTATCTATTTTAGCCATAAAGAATGGAACCTATAGGATCGCAAAAAACGATCCTTTTATTGATATTCCAAAATTAGATGAAGCAAAAATTCAATATTTAAATAATAACTTGAGTAGTTTTATTACCTTAAATCCTATGAATATAAAAAGTGAATCTGGAGCCCTTGATGTTGCATCTGCTACAGGTATGCTCAAAAAAGTATTCGATGAAAAAAATCTGTTTTTAGGAATTAGAGGAAGATTAAGAGGCTCTTTAAATTTTTCCATTGGAGATATAGACTATGATGTTGATGGAGTGCAAATTGAAGTAGATGGAGGATATGAAGGAGAACAAACTTTTAATATTGTTGAAGCAAAAATAGGTTACGAAGACAATATTAATATAAGACAACTTATCTATCCAGAATTGTATTGGAAAAATATTATTGGAATTCAAAAAAAAGTTAAGAGCTATATTTTTTATTATGAAAATCAATCCATTTATAGGTTTATACCATTTATATATGATGGGCTTAATTATTATGCAAATTCAAAAGAGGAGATTGCCTTTAAATTTAAAACTAAAGAAGATTTTGATTTAATGAGTATAAAATGTTCTATATCACTTATCGATAAAACAGCTCCAATTCCTCAGGCTGATGATTTTTCAAAATTAATTGATATGATGATAAATATTGAAAGAGAGACAATTCAGTCGGATAGTATCCCAACAAAGATAAGTATCTTTTTGAACTTTAATTTTGATAATAGACAAGCTGATTATTATTTCAATGCATTAAAATGGCTTAGATTAGCTAATTGGGATAAAAAAGAAGAAAAAGTATATTTAACTGGATTAGGGAAGGAAATTCTTTCAATTGATAACTCTGAAAGAATGGAAGAATTAGCAAAAATTGTATTTTCTGAACCTCTTTACAATCACGTTTTAAAATATGGTGATAAAAAAATTCCTAAAAAACTTATTGATGATTGGGGATTAAATGAAACTACTTTTAGAAGAAGACTTTTAACTATAAGGAGTTGGGTTAGATATTTCAAAAAGTTCTTTCAAATAGATATATAACTCTACAGTTTACCACATACTATCAAAAATTTTTTAATAGTCATTTCCAATGTCTTACTTTTTTTCACCTTGTTTGTAGCTATTATTGTATCCTAAACAAGTTTTAGTACATACACAATGTTAAAAAACATTCTACTTAAATTCGGTTTATTAATAAACTTAATAGAGATTTCGATAATAGCTCATTTAGTAAATTAAACTTTCAGAGGTGTTAAATTAAATAACATAAGTTCAAGCGATGTATCTTTTATAATTAAAAAAGTGATGAAAGCCAAAATACTTTCAACTCATGGATTTAGTATTCAAATCTTTACAATTTGTATTTAGCTTTTTTTTAATATTCTTAAAAATGATGCATAGAATATATGCCTACAAGCACTATAATATAGTTATTTCAGAATTTTTTTGGTGTGACTACTACATAATACCGGATATATCTTTGTCTAGCCATATATGTTTTTTTATATCTTCTTTTTTAGATGACAAAAAAAGTTCAAGTAACCTTACTTCATTTTTAGTTAATACTATTTTCTCACCCATACATATAATACATTTTTCTAGATAGCTCTAGTTATTTACTAGCCAACTTTTTCTTCAAGATTATATTAATAGAAATATTAAACCTCATGAAAAAATTTTAGTTAAAAAAGGCCATGAGAGAGCGGAGCAGTTACAAAAAGTTAAATATCAAATATGCCCTATATATTTATTTTATGATGATGAAAATATGAACTTAAATATTGATCTCCATCATAATAAAGTTCCTTTAATTAAGTTTAAATCGGGTAAATATACTCATTCTATTTATAAAACT